>NZ_JAKNRV010000266.1:0-7191 GCF_023072625.1 Pseudomonas emilianonis | reverse complement strand
GCACGCCAGGCCGCCCTTGGCGCCGGGCTGGACAAGGCCACCCGCTGCACCACCCTCAATAAAATGTGCGGCTCGGGCATGGAGGCGACGATGCTTGCCCATGACTCGCTGCTGGCCGGCAGCGTCGAGGTGGTGATTGCTGGCGGTATGGAGAGCATGTCCAACGCCCCGTATCTGCTGGACCGCGCACGCAGCGGCTACCGCATGGGCCACGGCCGCGTGCTGGACCATATGTTCCTCGACGGCCTGGAAGATGCCTACGACAAAGGCCGCCTGATGGGCACCTTTGCCGAAGACTGCGCACAACATAACGGCTTTACCCGCGAGGCCCAGGATGCGTTTGCCATTGCGTCCCTGACCCGTGCGCAAGCGGCGATCAGCAATGGCAGCTTCGCTGCCGAGATCGTCCCGGTGCAGGTCACGGTAGGCAAAGAGCAAAAAACCGTCCTGCATGATGAGCAACCGCCCAAAGCCAAGCCGGACAAGATTGCCAGCTTGAAACCGGCGTTCCGCGAAGGCGGGACAGTGACGGCGGCCAATTCCAGTTCAATTTCCGACGGTGCGGCGGCCTTGCTCCTGATGCGTCAGTCCGAGGCGCACAAGCGCGGCCTGCAACCCTTGGCGGTGATCCGTGGGCATGCGGCGTTTGCCGATGAACCGGGCCTGTTTCCGGTGGCGCCGGTGGGGGCTATACGCAAGCTGATGAGCAAGACCGGCTGGAACCTGAACGAAGTGGACCTGTTCGAAATCAACGAAGCCTTTGCCGTGGTCAGCCTGGTGACCATGAGCAAGCTGGATATCCCCCACGACAAGGTCAACATTCATGGCGGCGCCTGTGCCTTGGGTCACCCGATCGGCGCGTCCGGTGCGCGGATTCTGGTGACGCTGCTGTCGGCCCTGCGCCAGAAGGGTCTCAAACGGGGCGTCGCCGCTATCTGCATCGGCGGTGGTGAAGCCACGGCCATGGCCGTCGAATGCCTGTATTAAGGATTGACCATGCTACCCAATGACGAACAACTGCAAATCAGCGAAGCGGCCCGACAATTCGCCCAGGAGCGCCTGAAACCGTTCGCGGCCGAGTGGGACCGCGAGCACCGCTTTCCCAAGGAGGCCATCGGTGAAATGGCCGAACTGGGCTTTTTCGGCATGCTGGTGCCGGAACAGTGGGGTGGTTGCGACACCGGCTACCTGGCCTACGCCATGGCCCTGGAAGAAATCGCTGCCGGCGACGGGGCTTGCTCGACCATCATGAGCGTACACAACTCGGTGGGTTGCGTGCCGATCCTCACGTTCGGCAACGACCAGCAGAAAGAGCAATTTCTCAAGCCGCTGGCCAGTGGTGCGATGCTCGGCGCCTTCGCGTTGACCGAGCCCCAGGCAGGTTCCGATGCCAGCAGCCTGAAAACCCGTGCACGCCGCGAAGGCGACCACTACGTGTTGAACGGCTGCAAACAATTCATCACCTCCGGGCAAAACGCCGGCATCGTGATTGTGTTTGCTGTCACTGACCCGGCGGCGGGCAAGCGCGGCATCAGCGCGTTTATCGTGCCGACGGATTCGCCGGGCTACACGGTGGCGCGGGTCGAGGACAAGCTCGGCCAGCATGCGTCGGATACCTGCCAGATCCTGTTCGAAGACGTCAAGGTGCCGGTCGCCAATCGTCTGGGGGAGGAGGGTGAGGGCTACCGCATCGCCTTGGCGAACCTCGAAGGCGGGCGTGTCGGCATTGCCTCGCAATCGGTGGGCATGGCCCGCGCCGCCTTTGAAGCGGCGCGCGACTATGCCCGAGAACGCGAAAGTTTTGGCAAAACCTTGATCGAACACCAGGCCGTGGCCTTTCGCCTGGCGGACATGGCCACGCAAATCGCCGTCGCGCGGCAAATGGTGCATTACGCCGCTGCCCTGCGCGACAGCGGCAAACCGGCGCTGGTCGAGGCGTCCATGGCCAAGCTGTTCGCCTCGGAAATGGCCGAGAAAGTCTGCTCCGCCGCCTTGCAAACCTTGGGCGGTTACGGTTACCTGAGCGACTTTCCCTTGGAGCGGATCTACCGCGATGTGCGGGTCTGCCAGATTTACGAAGGCACCAGCGATATTCAGCGCATGGTCATCTCACGCAATCTTTAAGAAGGAGCCACTACATGAGTTATGAAACTATTTTGCTCGACGTGCAGGGCCGTGTCGGGTTGATCACCCTTAACCGTCCGCAAGCCCTGAACGCGTTGAACGCACAATTGATCAACGAGTTGAATCAGGCGCTGGATGACCTGGAACGCAACCCTGAAATCGGCTGTATCGTGCTGACCGGCTCGAAAAAAGCCTTCGCCGCTGGCGCCGACATCAAGGAAATGGCCGAGCTGACCTACCCGCGGATCTATATCGACGACCTGTTCTGCGAAGCCGATCGCGTGGCCAACCGTCGCAAGCCGATCATCGCTGCCGTCAACGGCTTCGCCCTGGGCGGTGGCTGTGAGCTGGCGCTGATGTGCGACTTTATCCTCGCCGGCGACAGCGCCAAGTTCGGCCAGCCGGAAATCAACCTGGGTGTGCTGCCAGGCATGGGCGGCACCCAGCGCCTGACCCGCGCCGTGGGCAAGGCCAAAGCCATGGAAATGTGTCTGACTGGGCGCTTTATCGATGCGGTGGAAGCCGAGCGTTGCGGGGTCGTGGCGCGCATTGTCCCGGCCGATGAACTGCTCGAAGAAGCGCTGAAAGTCGCCACGCTGATTGCCGGCAAGTCGGTGCCGATCAGCATGATGGTCAAGGAAAGTGTGAACCGGGCGTTTGAAGTGAGCCTGTCGGAAGGCGTGCGCTTTGAGCGTCGGGTATTCCATGCGGCGTTTGCGACGCAGGATCAGAAGGAAGGCATGGCGGCATTCGTGGCCAAGCGCGCACCGGAATTCAAAGACCAATAAGCCTGCCTCTAAATATTGCAGACCCCCTGTGGGAACGGGCTTGCCCGCTCCCACAGGGGGTTTGTGGTGTGTCAGTCAGAGCTGGTAGTTCTTCAGCTCCCGCGCAATCACCATTCGCTGAATCTCGCTGGTGCCCTCGTAGATCTGTGTGATCCGCGCATCGCGGTAGTACCGCTCCACCGGATAATCCTCCAGATACCCATACCCGCCATGAATCTGCATCGCCGAGGAGCAGACCTTTTCGGCCATTTCCGAAGCGAACAGCTTGGCTTGGGACGCTTCCGACAGGCACGGTTTGCCGGCACTGCGCAGGCGTGCGGCGTGTAGGATCAGCAAGCGTGCGGCATTCAGCCGGGTTTGCATGTCGGCCAGCAGGTTGGCCACGCTCTGGTGTTCGATGATGGCCTTGTCGAACTGCACCCGGTCACGGGCATACCCCAGCGCCGCTTCAAACGCGGCACGGGCGATGCCCAGGGCTTGAGCGGCAATGCCGATACGCCCGCCTTCCAGGTTGGACAGCGCAATCGCCAGGCCCTTGCCGCGCTCACCCAGTAGGTTGGCCTCAGGCACGCTGCAGTGGTTGAGGGTAACGGCGCAGGTGTCCGAGGCGCGGATGCCCATCTTGTGTTCGGTACGATCAACCACGAACCCCGGCGTGTCCGTCGGCACCAGGAAGGCAGAAATTCCGCGCTTGCCCAGTTCCGGATCGGTCACCGCAAACACAATCGCCAACTTGGCGCGCTTACCATTGCTGACAAACTGCTTGGCGCCATTGATCACCCACTGGCCATCGCGCAGTTCGGCACGGGTGCGCAGGTTGTGGGCCTCAGAGCCGGCCTGGGGTTCGGTCAGGCAGAAGCAGCCGATGGCCTGGCCGCTGGCGAGTTCCGCCAGCCAGGTTTGTTTCTGCTCTGTTGTGCCGTAGTTGAGGATCGGCCCGCAACCCACTGAATTATGGATACTCATCAGCGCGCCCGTGGCACCGTCACCGGCGGAAATCTCCTCCACAGCCAAGGCATACGCCACGTAATCGACATAGGTACCGCCCCATTCTTCCGGTACCACCATGCCCAGCAACCCCAGCTCGCCCATCTTCGCGACGAGGGCGTCATCGATCCAGCCAGCTTTTTCCCAGGCCTGGGCGTGAGGGGCGATTTCGCCACGGGCAAAGTCACGCGCCATGTCGCGAATCATGATTTGTTCTTCAGTGTATTCAATATCTTGCATGGCTTATCTCGCAACCTGCGTGAAGTTGTGGAAGAAGCTTTCCACGTGGCTCGTGTCCAGCTCATGGAGCGTCGATGGGTTCCAGCGCGGGCTTTTGTCCTTGTCGATGATCAGCGCGCGGACGCCTTCAATCAGGTCGCCACGCTCGAACCACTGGCGGTCCAGGTGCAGTTCCAGGGCGAAACACCGCTCCAGCGGCAAACGGCGCCCGCGCCGCAGCATTTCCAGGGTCACGGCCATGGCCAGCGGCGAACGGGTTTGCATCAGGTTGGCCGTGGTCAAGGCCCATTCATGGCTGTTGGCGACGGTCACTTGCTGCAGTTGCTCGACAATGCTCGGCACGTCCGGCAAGGCGAAGAAATGGTCGATGGCGGGGCGCAAGGCGGCGAGCGGGGCGTCGGGCAGTTGTTGCACGGCCAGCTTGGCCAACACGCCTTGTAGGTCTTTGAGGGGGGAATCTTGCCATTGCAGTTGATCGAGTTTCTGGTCGAGGTCGGCCAGTTTGGTGCTGTCCAGGTACCAGTCCGCCAGCCCGCAATACAACGCATCGGCCGCACGAATCTGCACGCCGGTGACGCCCAGGTAAATGCCCAGCTCGCCAGGAATGCGCGGCAGGAAATAGCTGCCGCCCACGTCCGGAAAGTAACCGATCGCCACTTCCGGCATCGCCAGGCGGCTGCGTTCGGTGACCACACGCAGATCCGCGCCTTGCACCAGGCCCATGCCGCCGCCGAGGACAAAGCCGTCCATCAGGGCCAGTACCGGTTTGCGGTAATGGTGGATGGCCAGGTCGAGGGCGTATTCCTCGACGAAGAAATCCTCGTGCAGGGTGTCGCCGTTCTTGAAACTGTCGTAGAGCGAGCGAATATCGCCGCCCGCACAGAAGGCCTTTTCACCGGCACCGCGCAGGACCACGGCATATACCTGGGGATCATCTGCCCAGGCCTGTAGCTGTTGGGCCAGGCCGCGAACCATGTTCAGGTTGATGGCGTTCAAGCCGGCGGGGCGATTGAGGGTGAGGTGGCCAACATGGTTGCGGACGTCGGCCAGTACCTCTTCCTGAAGAATGTCGGCGTGGCTTACCTCGGATGAAACCTGAGCAGTCATCTGTAACTCCCTGCTTTTATTGTTCTTTAAACAAGATGTTCGCGGACGAACCATCTCGCGATCGTACCAGTGCAAATTTGCCCAGTACAACCTTGAATCATGCAGGTCGTTTTTGCATTTATGCAGAACCGGCGGTCAGCCGGCGGGAAGGTGAAAATAGCCGGCCAGGGCCTCGCTACAGAGCAGTACGGCACGCCTGGCCGCAGGCTCAGAAGCGGGGTAGTTGATAAAACCGTGGCGCATGCCCGGGTACTCTTTGTGCCGCACCGGCACTCCGGCTTTCTTTAGGCGCCGCGCAAATGCGCGCCCTTCATCCCGCAGCAGGTCGCAGCCAGCCGTGATGATCAAGGCCGCAGGCAAGCCTTGCAGGCAGGGATCGTGGGCAGGGGAAAGCCAAGGGTGCTGTCGCGGAATATCGGGGGGTACGTATTGGCTCAAATACCACTCCAACACTTCGGCCGTCAGCCCGAAGCCTGTGGCGAATTCATTTCGCGAACGATTGCGCGCCAGGCAGTCGAGTACCGGGTACAGCAGCAACTGGAAACCGATGCGAGCCTCGTCGAGGTCCCTGGCCATTTGGCAGATCACCGCCGCAAGCCCGCCTCCCGAGCCACCGCCTGCCACGGCGATACGCTGGGTGTCCAACCCCAGGCCGGTCCCGTGGCGGGCAATCCAGAGCGTGGCGGCGTAGCAGCTTTTCACTGCGGCGGGGAAGCGTTGTTCCGGCGGCCTGGGGTAATCCACCGCGACCACAGCGCAGCCGGCCCACTCTGCAATCACCCGGCAAAAACTGTCGTGGGTATCGAGGTCGCCGGTGACCCAACCACCGCCGTGGAAATACATCAGAACCGGTGCCGGCACAGGGCGGGCGGGTCGGTACAGCCTCACGGCCACAGGTAGCCCTTGTGCGGTTAGGGTCAGGTTGCTGACATCCATCACCACCGCATCACGCACCTCCTTGCGTGCGTGCTCGGGGCTCATCGCCGGGCCGCCTGCGCCTGGGCTTCGATTTCCACCAGGTCGTCCGGGCTGCCCTGGGTCAATAAGGCATTGGCGGCGATCATGTGGTCGACTAACGAGGAATACAGTGCGTAATCGTAGGCGCCGATCAAGCCGATCCGTTCGCACAGCGCTCTGAAATGCAATTCGCGCGGTTGGCCGAGCCACATGTCATTGTTGATCACCCCGGCGTTGAAAATGGCATGCATGCGCTCGATCGTCAGGTCCATGTAGGCCCTGAGGGGGAGGTGATGGCGCTGTCGAGCATCAAATAGCCGGTCGCGCAGCAACCTCTGCAAACGGTCGTCCATGGCGGACCTCACCCGGTTTGAACGGAACATTCAAAGCACTTGAGCAGGAGGGCCAGCGTGCAAAACTACGAAGAGAGCGACAGAGGGGCAACCCTTTACGTGCATCGCCGCTCAGTGAGCACCAATCTTTCTTTAGCCAGACTATCCAATATCTTCGCTCTGGTTTACGGCAATCCAGACGTCAGGGTAAAAGCAGACAACCACAAGTGGTTTGTACAACTTTAGCTGCCACCCACCTCGGCGCAAGGAGCGTGATGTGCCACTCGTCGTTAATGCAGGGGGGACTCGCTATGCCGCTATTCGACGCGACTTGCCAGCACTTGCCCGATACTTCGGCGACGGGCATGACTCTCGGCGGCGTGGATCAACTGTTCCAGCTCTGTGGGCTCGATATCGTAGAACTGCTCCATGTCGGCCAACGCCAGCTTCAGGTCCGCCGCGGTGATTGCCGGGTCTCTTGCTGCCTGCGCCTTGCTCACGAAGGTGTTCGGTGCCTCGGTCGCGCCCTTGGGATAGCGCGTGCGGGTGGCATTGTTATAGGCCAGTGCACAGGTCACCAACGCGCCCGCGCCGAGCATCACCGCGGGCAGTTCCTGCCAGCCGAGAGCCGTCGAGGCCGGATCGGCCAGTACCAG
>NZ_JAKNRV010000265.1:0-7266 GCF_023072625.1 Pseudomonas emilianonis | reverse complement strand
CGACTTCGCCGCGCTGGTGCAACGCCTGCGAGCTGCTGGCGTAGTGGAGTGGCGCGACAACCGCAGCGAGGGCGCCTCGTTCTATTTTCTCGACCCCGATGGCCACAAGCTCGAAGCCCATGTCGGTGATCTGGCCTCGCGCCTGCAAGCCTGTCGCGCCAAGCCTTATGCCGGTATGCAGTTTTACCCGTAGCGCGGGAACGTGCAGAATCCCTCCACCTCTCAACCGTTTGTCAGAGTCGCGCCCATGACCCCGTCCTTACTGTTCGCTGTCCTTGCTTCGGGTTTTATCTACGGCATTACGCCTGGTCCGGGGGTGTTGGCCGTGTTCGGTATTGGCGCGGCCCGGGGCCGTCGCGCCGGGGCCGGTTTTCTGTGCGGGCATTTGCTCGGCGATGTGCTGTGGTGCAGCACGGCGCTGATTGCGATCGTGGGGGCGCGGGAAGTCGGCAGCAGCGCGTTTGATGTGCTGGGCGTGCTCAGTGGCACGTACCTGTTCTGGCTGGGCTGGCGCGCGATCCGTACCCAGCGCCGTAGCAGCGATGCCCCCCAGGGCGCGGCGCGGCATCCGTTCTGGCACGGCATCCTATTTGGCCTGACCAACCCCAAGGCGTACCCGGTGGCGGTCGCCACGTTTACCGCGTTGCTGTCCAGCCGTGCCGAGTTGCTGACCTGGGCAATGCTGCCGTCGTTGATCTTGCTGAGCTTTATCGGTGGGCTGTTGGCCTACGCGATTCTGATCGGCGTGGTGGGCGCACAGCGGGTGCGCACGGTGTATCAGCGTCACGAAATCCTGATCACCAAGCTCTGCGGGGTGATGTTTATCGGCTTCGCCATCAATGCGCTGGCCCACGCGTTGCCGGGCCTGTTCGGCAGTAAACCGGCCTGAGGCGGCCACGACCGTTCGTCGCACGGGCAAGTTTTTTCTAAACCTTTGCAGCTGTTAAAATTCGAATCCAGAGCGGGGTGTCTGTCCCCGCATCTATTTTTGCCCTGGAGGAACCCATCATGAGCCGCATGGCTATCCGGTTACGCACCGCCAGTTTCGCGATGCTGCTGGGCCTCGGCGCCAGCAATGCTTTCGCCCAGTCGCCGGCTGAATTCATCGAGCAGGCGTCGGCCAAAGGCATGGCCGATATCGAAACCAGCCGCATGGCTCACGCCAAAACCTCGTCCCAGGAAATCAAGGACTACACCATCGAGGTGATCAACGAGCGCACCTTGGCCAACCAACACCTGGCGGCCATCGCCAAGAAGCTCGACCTGCCCGTGGCGCCGCGCGAGAAGATCGTCGATAAAGCCGAAACCCTGATGCCCGAGCTCAAGGACGGTGACTCCTTTGACGCCGCCTACACTGCGCAGCAGGTCAAGGAAAATGAAGACGCTATCGCCCTGTTCAAACAGGAAGGGGCCGCGTCGGATGTTCCGGAAATAAAGGCGCTGGTGGATGAGACGCTGCCCAAGCTCGAAGAGCGTCTGCAAAAGGCTCGCGCCTTGGCCTCTACCTACGGCAAAGGCCATCAAGGCGACGGTTGAGGCCTGTACTTGATATGGAAAACGGCGGTTGGAGCCTGAGGGATCCCCACAAATTTACTCCAAGCTCTGCGCCTGATGATGCACCTCATCACGCAGAGCATGCTCCAATATTTCCAAGTGTTCTCGGTCACCTAAACCAGTGCAACTGCGACAATACTCCAGGCCTAAACACCACAATGAAAGTACGATGGCCACCCAGACCATTTACTCCTTCGGTAGCCCATATTTTGTTCACGGTTAGGAGTCTGACAGACCAATAGGTAAACTTTTCTAAAATAGCCCCCAAGTTCTTCACCTTCAGCCCTGAAATTTTGGACGCGAACCCCCTACTGTGATTTTCGGAAATTAATTTGCTGGGTAATATCCTCCCATGCCTTTTATATATCGTGAACCGCAAGGGTCTTGGTAGCTATTGGTACAGAGATGGGTTTTTGTCGGATCGCCGTTTTTAAAATTTAGCTCTCCCATGCACCATTTTTTAGAAACCGGGTCTGTCACGTCATCACAAGCTCCAGGGTAAGCGGGTGTTCTTGTGTACACATTTACTATGTGTGAATCATTAACGAGCGCAACATTAGCAAACAAAAAACTAATAACATATTTACCATTCGACAAACCAAACCCAATGTGAAAAGCCACTTTGTCTTCGACGTAGAACTTGTTCCGATTAGGAATTGGGCTATTGCCATACACATACCTTATGCATTCAATGATGGCATCGTATATCGGAGCAGGGATAAATACGACCCTATTGTTATTAGCAAGCAAACCCAGTGCGCCCAAATTAAGTTTATATTCATCTATAGGCCGAAACGAGCTTTCTTCCCATTTATTTTCCTCCATGCAACCAGCGATTGGCAAACCTGCTACAAGGTCCTGATCGTCATAATCGTACATGGCTTTTGCATAGTTCATCTTATTCACCGTCAGCATTAGGAGCGAAAACAAAAAGCTTGCCGCCCAGCCTTTTCGATAAGAACTGACCATGATGTACTCCACTTAGTGATTTTCGTATTGGGCGATTTCAGTATGGGTGCCAAGAAAAAAACCGAAAACTGTAAGAATTAACAGTTCTTTATAAAAATTCTCGATTATCACTATAGCCAATCTGAATTAACAATATTTAGCACCCGAGAAATGAGATATTTCTACCTCTCTGTGACAGGCTAGTGAACCGCGTTCAAACTCTCATTCTCTTTGCACAAATATCCCCATAAGCATGAGCAAATTGATTCTGACTGAGAGGGAAAGCTTTTTCGAAAGCAGCATGCCAGCGGGCCATGGGAATAGGGGGTTGACCCTGAGGGATCCCCACAAATTTACTCCAAGCTCTGCGCCTGATGATGCACCTCATCACGCAGAGCATGCTCCAATATTTCCAAGTGTTCTCGGTCACCGAAATCAGTGCAACTGCGCCAATACTCCAGGTCTAAACGTCACAATGAAAGTACTCGCCTTTCTTTGAGGCTGTTGCTTTGATAGCGCCGCTCCAATTGGTTCTCCCGTGCCTGCAACCCCGCTAAGAAGATGAGGTAGTTGGCCAAAATGGCAATCAACAACAATACTTCGATGCGCTTTGGACAATGGCTTCGATGCAGATTCAGACCCAATCCCAGGTGTTCACTTTTTACGTCTCGGAAGCCTTCTTCGATCTACATACGGCGCTTATAAATCGCCACGATTTTTGCTGGGCTCCACTCGATTTGCGACAAGTTACTGGCAAGTAACCACGGCTCGCGCTCACGTTTGGCGGACTGCCGGCTGAGTTTGCTTCTGGCAATTGAGCCCGTAACGCGTTGGTGTTTGCGCCCCTTGGCTGAATGGCGGACGCGGTAAAAACCGATGAAGTGAGGGGCGCTACGCGTCATCTCGACACGGCCTAACGACTTAGGGAAACTCCGAACAAGTCCTCAGATGTGCTGAAATACACTTTCACCACCTGACCCGAGCCACGCATGAGCCAGATGAGCTTTTCCGACTTTGAATACGCCGGCAAGCGCAGGCAAACCCGCCGTGAACGCTTCCTTGCCGAAATGGATCAGGTGGTGCCCTAGAGTGGTTTGTTGGGGTTGATCGAACTGTATTACCCGAAGGCTGGTGGTGGCCGTAAACCGTATCCGCTGGAGACCATGTTGCGCATCCATTTGCTGCAAAACTGGTTCTCGCTGAGCGACCCGGCCATGGAAGAAGCGCTTTATGAAATCACTCCCATGCGTCAGTTCGCCCGCCTTACATTAAGCGCGCCGATCCCTGAAGACACCACAATCATGAACTTCCGGCACTTGCTGGAGACGCATCAACTCGAACCTGCGATCCTTGCTTGCAGGAAAAAGGTCTGTCGCTGCGCCAGGGCACCATCGTCGATGCCACCATTATTCACGCTCCTAGTTCGACCAAAAACGAAGAGGGAAAGCACGATCCCGAGATGCAACAAACCAAGAAAGGTAATCAGTACTTCTTTGGAATGAAGGCCCATATTGGCGCGGCTGCAGAGTCAGGATTGGTTCATCACGTCCACGGCACAGCCGCGAATGTGGCTGACGTAACCCAAGTTGCTGAGCTGCTACATGGCGAGGAAAGCGCGGTCTATGCAGACGCTGGTTACACCGGCGTCGAGAAGCGTGATGAGCACGAAAATCGTAAAGTGATCTGGCAGATCGCGGCGCGACGTAGCACTTATTCACGACTGAATAAACGGAGCCGACTCTACAAGGCCAAGCGCAAATTCGAGTACTGCAAAGCCCTGACGCGGGCCAAGGTCGAGCATCCGTTTTGGGTGATCAAGCGCCAGTTTGGTTATGTGGAAGTACGCTTTCGTGGGCTGATGAAAAACACCGCTCAACTGACCATGCTGTTTGCTCTGTCGAACCTTTGGATGGCTCGAAAACAGCTGATGGGTATGGGCGAGTTACGCGTGTAACGCGGGGATCTGGGCTGAAAAGCCCGACGAAGCAGTGCCGACGGGCCTTTGTGTGTTAAGCAACGCTGAAAGTCGTGTTTGTTTCGACTAACAGCACGCTCACCGCGATGTTGATCGGAGTTTCCTTAGGTGATGAGGTAGCCAGAGCGTACAAATTTTTCACCGGTTGCCAGTCATTTTCTTCGCGACAATAGAGCTCACGACTTCGTATTCGGGCCACGTAATACCAGCCCTGCGCCGCTACGGCCTTCATCCAGAGGCGCCGGAAACCGGCATCAGTGACCAGGACTGGAACGCATCCATCAGGCAGTAATTCAGCCAACATTTTGATCAGGCGGCTTTGATATTTTGGGCAACTCTAGCGCTCATGAACGCTTTCATAAATAGGAAACGAGCGCCCCGCAAACGGGACTGCAGCCCTCAACAAAAAGGCGTCGCCAGGTGTATCAATTCTCGACCAGTCGACCAAAATTAAAGAATGCTTCAGGGAGCCCAATAATGCCTGCAGCATCACCCAATAGAACAGTGGCCTCTCTGCTCTCAGGTGTTGATTACCCTACAATCGGTCCACTCGCTTGATCGCGTGTTTTAGATACGCCTGACCTGGCATAAAACGTCCCAGCGCTGTCAGCGTCAGGCGACGGCCTTGTAGTAACGAACTGACACAACTCATCAGCGTTGTCAGGCGGCGAGAATGGATTGAAGGCAGTGCTTGAGCGAGCGCTCTGTGTAAAAAACGGGTGGCCTGTATGGGTTCGGTTTCTTGTTTTTGTGTGGTGCAAACCAAGTTGCCGACTCATGTAGGCTTCTTCAATGTTCCTACTTCTTGATTTTCGGTAAGAAAAATCGGGGATACCTCAGGGTCGGAGCTCATCCCACCGCCGTTTTTTATGCCGGGTTCTGGTCGGTCGCCGGCGCACTCAGAACCGCATTTCTGCCTGGCCTGTGCCTTCCAGTGCGAGCAGATACTGCTTGGCCGCAAGCCCGCCGGCAAACCCGGTCAAGCTGCCCGACGCGCCAATGACCCGATGGCACGGTGCAATGATCGAGATTGGATTACGCCCATTGGCCGCGCCCACTGCGCGCACGGCTTTCGGGTTGCCGATCTGCCGGGCGATCTGGCTGTAGCTGCGGGTTTCGCCAAAGGGGATGGTCAGGAGTGCTTGCCAGACTTGCTTCTGAAAGTCGGTGCCGGTGAAGTCCAGTTCCAGCTCGAAATGATGACGGGTACCGGCGAAGTATTCCTGCAACTGGCGTTCGGTTTCCAGCAGCACAGGGTTGTCATTGGCCTCGTGCAATTCACCCAGGCGTACACGGTTGGCGCGCTCGCATTCCCACAGGATGGCGTTGAGTTTGCCATTGCGCGCCACCAGGGTGAGCTCGCCGACGGGGGAGGGCATGAGTGTGTATTCGTAGGGCATGAGCGGGCTCCTGGGCGAGTGGGTGATGGCTCAGTCTAGAGCAACCCATTCCACTGGAAACTGCGTTTCTTGCGGTCGAATTCTCCGCCACCTTAGACGTTCCAGTAAATCCAATCGGCAAGAGAGTGATACCAATAAGGCCATGAAAGGTCATGGAGCGCCATGAGTGGCGAAGCGGTCCCCAGCACAACCATCGAGACGATGTTAAGTAGGGTGCCGATCAACGCCAGCACCATCACACGCCGGCTGGCATGGCGCCTGTCAAACCTGACGCCATACGCGGACGCAACGATCGACCCGAGCGCCAGGACCAGCCCCAGGGGAAACGGAAGCCTTACCAGAGCGACCAGCAAGGACAATACCAGCACCCAGCCGAGCACTTGGCGCAGTACGCGTTTTGGCGTTCGGTGTTCAGGTTCAAGCATGGCAATCATCCCGGTTTTGCGGGTTGGACAGGGCGACATCATCCCGCTACGCAGGCGCTGCTGCATTCAGACTTTGCTTGAGTTGCAGCTAGCGATCCTGTTGCAGCACCTTGAGCGCGCGCCGACGCGAGGAACCCCGAACGGCTTTTTCACGGGGCTTTCGCAAGCGCGCTTTGCGAAGGCGATTGATGTGCCCGTGGGAACGCTTCAGAACTGGGAACAGGGGCGACGTGAACCTGAAGGACCGGCAAGGGCATTATTGCGTGCCCTCTACAATGATCCTGGTCACGTATTGGCGGCCCTGGAGCATAGATAACCGTCTGTGATGACCGTGTGGATTGAGCCGCGTAAGTTCTTTCGCGCAAGGCACTAGGCTGATCTTCCCTGGCCGGGAAGGTCAGCCAAAGAATGAAACGCGCCTTAGAAGGACTGGGCCAGCGTAAACGGAATACGCATCGCGCCGATGGGTCCTTCACGTGTACCGCACATTTCATCGTGGACGCAGTGCTGCACCAGCACACAAGGAAACGGCGGAACCCGTTGCAACAGGTCGCGCAAATGCGTGGTGGAGCCGATGCGCATCGGCTTCGCATCCTCGTCCAGCAGCGTCATCGCCGTATGCTCGAGGCTGACGCGTGCGATGTAGAAACCGCCCTCCAGCGACAGCAACTCCAACTCTCGTACCTCACCCTTCACGGCCAGTTCGGTCAGCATTTGCATATTCATGATTCAACCTCGCAGTGGGTCGTTCATTGGCGACGGAAGAACAGCGTGACCTGGCCCCATTCGACGCCAAACTTGGACATGCTCGAACGGTTGATCAACGTGTCTTCGTCCATCAAGTACATCCAATCGTCAAAACTGACTTCGTAAACCGAGCCATCCACCGCCAGGTTGAGGCGGTAGCGCCAACGCAGTGCGTTGCCGGCGACCTCGCCAATCGCCTCGCCAACCACATCCCCCG
>NZ_JAKNRV010000264.1:0-7352 GCF_023072625.1 Pseudomonas emilianonis | reverse complement strand
ATGCCGGTCAAGGCCCGGTATGTGCCGGATGGGGCGCAACAGCCGGTGCTGGAGGCGCGTTATCGCAAGTTTCAGGGGCTGTTGGGCGCGGCCAAGGCCCTGCACGACTGATTTGACCCGGCGCAGGGCTCATGTGGGAGGGGGCTTGCTCCCGATAGCAGTGGTTCAGGCACTCATGCAGTGCCTGACACTCTGCTATCGGGGGCAAGCCCCCTCCCACATTGGGTGTGCGCGCATTCAGTCGGTCAGCGGCGGCAGGCGCCGCTTCACCGGGCTCGGCTTGGCGACGCTCTGCGGACTGGCCATCGATCGCGATCAGCTCGGCGCATTTGATGGCGCTGATCCTGGTCGATTGGATTGCCTTCGGGCATCGCCCGCGGTTCGATCAATGCGGTGCGCGCGGGATGGTCTTGAGCAGGTCGTCCGGGCTGATGTAGCCGACCACACTGCCTGGCTGCGGCAGACCCAGGATGTGCCCCTTGATCTTGCCGATCACATGCATTTCGCAAGGCTTGCAGTCGAACTTCAAGGTCAGCACTTCATCGCCATGGATCAACTGCATCGGCGCGACCTTGGTCTTCACGCCCGTCACGCCCTTGGCCTGTTTGGGGCAAAGGTTGAACGAGAAGCGCAGACAGTGCTTGGTGATCATCACCGGCACTTCACCGGTTTCTTCGTGGGCTTCGAAGGCCGCGTCGATCAGTTTCACCCCGTGCCGATGGTAGAAGTCGCGGGCCTTTTGGTTATACACGTTGGCCAGGAACGACAGGTGCGCCTCCGGGTACACCGGCGGCGGGTTGGTTTGCGCCTTGCGCCCACCGCGTGGGTGAGCGTGGATGCGGGCCGCCGTCAGGGCTTCGATCACTTCGCGGCGCACGGCCTTGAGCTGCGAGTTGGGGATGAAGAACGCCTGCGGTGCATCCAGCTCGATGGCGGTGGCGTGGTATTCGGTGGTGCCCAGTTGGCCGAGCAAATCGCGCAGGGTGTCCAGCGCCTGTTCCGGCTTGTTGGCCACGCCGAACGGGCCGGGCAGGGCGACGCTGGCGCTGATGCCTTCTTCGCTGGTGGCGGTCAGTTCCAGGCGCTCTTCGCGCAGACGGGCAACCCACGACAGACCGATACGGCGTTCGGCAGAGGTCTTGAGCAGCGCCTGTTGCCAGTTGTGATCGAGGTTGCGGTTCAGCGGGTGGTTTGGGCGCAACTGATGCAGCCCGGCTGGCATTTCGTTGGGCTCGACGCGGTAGCGGTAGCGCTTCTCGCCGTCTTCCTCGAACTCGCCCTTGGCCTCGGCGATATTGGCGCGGAAACCGACCACTTCACGCTTGACCAGCACATTCAGACCGTCGCCGTTGGACAGCGGTTCATGGGTGACCACTTGCAGGTCGCGCTTGCCGGCTTTTTCCACCACGCCCACCGGCAGGCCGGTGAAGGTCGGGGTGTCGAAGGCGCCGATGTCGATCTTGCGGTCGCTGACGAAGTAGTCGGTGCTGCCTCGGTGGAAGGTTTTTTCCGGGTCGGGCAGGAAGAAATGCGCAGTCCGGCCGCTGGAGGCGCGGGCGAGGGCCGGGCGGTCTTCGAGGATGTCATCCAGGCGCTGGCGGTAATAGGCAGTGATGTTCTTCACATAGCCCATGTCCTTGTAGCGACCTTCGATCTTGAACGAGCGCACACCAGCATCGACCAGGTCACGCAGGTTGGCGCTCTGGTTGTTGTCTTTCATCGACAGCAGGTGCTTTTCAAAGGCGACGACGCGGCCTTGATCGTCTTTCAAGGTGTACGGCAGGCGGCACGCCTGTGAGCAGTCGCCGCGGTTGGCGCTGCGGCCGTTCTGCGCGTGGGAGATATTGCACTGCCCGGAAAACGCCACGCACAGGGCGCCGTGGATGAAGAACTCGATGGCGGCATCGGTCTCATCGGCGATGGCGCGGATTTCCTGCAGGTTCAGCTCACGGGCCAATACCAACTGGGAGAAGCCGGCCTGGTCGAGAAATTTGGCGCGGCCCAGGGTGCGGATGTCGGTCTGGGTACTGGCGTGCAGCTCGATCGGCGGGATATCTAGCTCCATCACGCCCAGGTCTTGCACGATCAACGCATCGACGCCGGCGTCGTAGAGCTGATGGATCAGCTTGCGCGCGGGTTCCAGTTCGTTGTCATGCAGGATGGTGTTGAGGGTGGTGAAGACGCGGGCGTGGTAGCGCCGGGCGAATTCGACCAACTGCGCGATATCGCTCACCTCGTTACAGGCATTGTGGCGGGCGCCGAAACTTGGGCCGCCGATATAGATGGCGTCGGCGCCATGCAGGATGGCCTCGCGCGCGATGGCGACATCGCGGGCAGGGCTGAGCAATTCCAGGTGATGCTTGGGCAAGGACATAGTTTTTTTAGTCAGGCTTGTCACGGTCGAGGCGCGCATTGTAGCCGCGAAACGCCTGACCGGCACCTACCGCCGGGCTTGGCCTGCAGGGTGCAAGGCCATGCATCGGCGCGGATTCAGGCTTTGGCGGCCATCGCGGTGACTTCCACGCGCATGCCTTCCACTGCCAGGGCCGCCACGCCAACCGCGGCGCGCACCGGCCACGGCTTGGCGAAGAAGCGTGTGTAGACATCATTGAACGCTGCGCGGTCGGCCATGTCGGTGAGGTAGATGGTCAGGTGCATCACCCGGTCCATGGAACTGCCGGCGCGTTCAAGGGCGACTTTCAGGGCTTGCAGGGTGCATTCGCTTTGCAGCGTGATGTCGCCCAGTTCCAGGCTGCCATCGCTGCGGGTCGGGATTTGGGTGGAGACCAGGATGCCGTTGAAGCCGATCACGTCGGAGGAAATAGAGTCGGCATCCGGGTCTGGGGTGAAGCACAGGTCGTGGTTGGCCATGAAGGTCTCTTGGCAGGGAAAGGGGTCGCCAATTTAAACACAGGGGGTGCGAGGATCAGTACCCTTTGGCCTTGCAATGCTCGAGGAATGACGAGTATTTGACGTCAAGTAATATTTATTTTTCGTGTATCAAGTCACGTATTTATTGGCCGATAGCGCGGGAGAGCAACCCCCCACGATTCCACGCACGGCTGAGGCTACGTCATGTTCAATCAGGCACTAAAAACAGAACTGGCGGCCAGGAGGGCCGAAGTCACTGAATACCAAGGATTGATTGCCGCGCTCGAACGCTCCATGGCCGTCGTCGAGTTCGACCTGAACGGCAAGGTGTTGCGCGCCAACGACAACTTCATGAAAACCCTGGGTTACAACACGGCTCAATTGGCCGGCAAGACCCACCGTGATTTTTGCCCGCCGGCGCTGACCGGCAGCTCTGCCTATGCCGAATTCTGGCAGGAACTCAGGGCCGGGAAGTTCGTGTCGGGCACATTCAAACGCGTGGACGCCCACGGCAAGATCATCTGGCTGGAGGCCAGTTACAACCCGGTGCTGGATGCGCGCGGCCAGGTATCGAAAGTGGTCAAGTACGCCCTCGACGTCACGCGCAAAGTCGAACAGGAGGCGGCGACCCGCAGCAAGCTGGCCGCGTTGGACCGTGCGATGGCCGTGATCGAGTTTGACTTGAACGGGCAAGTACTCGACGCCAACGAGAATTTCCTCACGGTCATGGGGTATTCGCTGACGGAACTCAAAGGCAAACATCACCGTATGTTTTGCGAACCGGCCCAGGTCAACAGCCCTGAGTACGCTGACTTCTGGCGCCGCTTGAACAATGGTGAATTCTTCACCGGGCAATTCAAGCGCGTCGGCAAGCACGGCCGCGTGGTGTGGTTGGAGGCGAGTTACAACCCGGTGTATGACGGCGACGGCAAGCTGATCAAAATCGTCAAGTTCGCCAGCGACATCAGCGAGCGTGTCGAGAAGTTCGAGGAGGATTCACGCGGAGCCTCCCGCGCTTACCATATTTCCTCGGAAACCGAGCGATTCGCCGAGCACGGCACCCAGGTGATCCACGAAACCGCCAGTGAAATGCGCCGGATTGCCGAGAACATCGGCGCCTCCGCACGGCTGGTGGGGCAGTTGGGCGATCGCTCCGAGCAGATCACCGCCATCGTCAATACCATTCGCGGTATCGCCGACCAGACCAACCTGCTGGCGCTCAACGCTGCTATCGAGGCGGCGCGCGCGGGCGATCAGGGCCGTGGTTTTGCCGTGGTGGCCGATGAGGTCAGGCAACTGGCGGGGCGCACCAGCCGTTCCACCGCAGAGATTGCCGAGATGATCGGCTTGATTCTGTCGGAAACCCGTGACGCGGTAGCCAGCATGAACGCGACCCAGGAAGGCGCGCAACGGGGTGTCAGCCTGGCCGACCAGGCGGGTTCGGTGATCCTGCAAATCCGCACCAGCACCAGCGATGCGGTGCAAGCGGTGAGCATGTTTGCATCAAAGCTGGATGAGTCGGAGGTCGTTCCGAAAGCCGCTGTCGGCTGGGTCGGCTAGGCGTGCGCCCTGGGTCAGTCTCACTCGTCTACATCCATGAACTCTTTGGCCCAGGCCACGTAGCTCTCTGGCAGGGTGTAGGTATGGGTAAGCTCGGTGGCACTGAGGTTCGAGGTGCTGTGGGTGAGCTGGCGCTGGGCGCGAAGGCTGTCGTAGGTGGCCTTGATCGCCGCGAAGTAGGCGCCATGGCCGGCGACCACGATGCGCACGCCCAGGCTTGCCAGGCGCTGGCTGTCATTGAGCTTCGGATTGCCGTAGGTCACCAGCATCAAGGGCACCGTGAGTTTTTCGGCAATCTGCTCAAGGTGCTCGAAGTCGCTGATACCGACCATGCAGATGCCATCGGCGCCGGCTTTTTCGTAGGCCAGGGTGCGTTCGATCACGGCCTCGGTCGGTAACACCGCCGCGTTAGTCCGGGCGATGATCGACAGTTGGGGGTCGACACGCGCCTCAAGGGCTGCCCTGACCTTGCCGATGCCTTCCTCGATGGAAATCAGATCGGTCGATTTACGCCCGAATTGTGCTGGCAGCAGGGTGTCTTCAATCGTCAGGGCCGCCACGCCGGCGCGCTCAAGCTCCTCGACGGTGCGCATGACATTCAGGGCATTGCCATAGCCGTGGTCGGCATCCGCAATAAACGGCAACTGCGCGACGCGGCCGATCCGGGTTGCCTGTTCAACGAACTCACTCAAGGTGATCAATGCAAAATCGGGTGCCGCCAGTACCTGCAGCGAAGCGACCGAGCCCCCCAGGATGCCGACCTCGAAACCCAAGTCAGCGGCGATACGCGCAGACATCGGGTCGAACACAGAGGCTGTCTCAACGCACAGTGGCGCAGCAAGCAATTCACGGAAATTACGACGCAGAGCTGAGTGGGACACTTTTGGCATGATCTTTCCTGGTTCTGGCGATTGTCGACTGATGATCAATGCCTATTCATAGTCGTAGGAGATTACCACGCCGCCAAACCCAAGATTATGACGTTTCAGAATGGGGTATGCCCACGGCACATACTGTGGGGCGGGCGTTTCGGGCGGTGGCCCTGCCTTGAAGGTTGATGAAAATCAACTTTTGCGGGCACCCACTGATAAAGATCAAGTAGCCGCCGACCCGGAAGGCTCATTCTGAAAGCCTATCCACGGAATCAGATGGCCGCGTGCCGAGGTGCCCCAATGTCGCAGACTCAGCGTTTACTGTTGATTGCCCCTTCGTCCATGACCCGTACACCGGCGTTCGATCGTGCCGCCGCCCTGGCGCGCGCGATGCAGTTGCCGTTGCATATCGTGGCCTTCGACTATTTGCAGGCCCTGGCGATCGCCGGGCTGTTCGCGCCCGAACAGATCAACCGGGCGCGGGAAGCGTACCTGGACACTCATCGCCATTGGCTCACCGAGCAGGCAGACGTGATGCGTCAGCACGGGGTCGAGGTCACCAGCGAGGTGGTGTGGGTGCATCATCCTTATGAGGAAATCCTGCATTTCGTCAACGAGATGTCGTTGGCCCTGATCATCAAGGATGCCGAGGAAGAGCCCGCCTTGAAACGGGTGTTCTTCACGCCGCTGGATTGGCAACTGCTGCGCGACTGCCCGGTGCCGGTGCATCTGGTCACCGACGCGCGCCACCCGCTGCCACGCAAGCTGCTGGCGATTGTCGATGTGTTGCGCAGTGAGGACCAGGACCAGATCTTCAACGACCAGATTGTCGAAGCGGCGGTCAAGCTGGCTGCGCAATGTCAGGCTCAGCTTGAATTGCTGCATGTGTACGACTGGGCTGCTGTGTATGCCAAAGACATGGGCTTTGGCGCGGTCCCTTTGGCCGCCGGGCTCTATGAGGCGCTGAATGAAGCCCAGCATGAGGCATTTGCCGCGCTGGCCGAGCGCCAGGGAATTCCCGTCGAACATCGGCACTTTATCGAAGGCACGCCGCTCTTCAATATTTGCGACTTCGCCCGCGATCACCAGAGCGACATCATGGTCATGGGCACCGTGCAGCATTGGGGCTTGAATAAGCTGTTGGGCACTACCGCTGAAAGTCTGCTGCACCACGCGCCATGCAGCATGTGGGCGATTAAACCGACGCGCAGCTGACGATGCCTGCCGTTGAACCCGCACAGGTTACGGGGTCAGCACGATCGCACCGTTGAATTGCCCGCTGCGCAGGTGTGCCAGCGCCTGATTGGCATCTTCCAGGGCGAAGCGGGTGATGTCGCAGTGGACAGGTGTCTGCTGCACGGCGTGAAAAAACGCTGTACCGTCCTGTCGGGTCAAGTTAGCCACTGAACGCACGCTACGCTCGCCCCATAGCAGTCGATAGGGGAAGGCCGGAATGTCGCTCATGTGAATGCCGGCGCAAATCACACAGCCGCCCTTGACCGTGGCGGCCAATGCCAGCGGTACAAGCGCTCCGACGGGGGCGAATATCAGGCTGGCATCCAGCAGGTGCGGGGGCGGCTGGTCCGAAGGGCCGGCCCACACGGCGCCCAATGAGCGCGCATACGCCTGGCCTTCACTATCACCCGGCCGGGTGAACGCGTACACCTGTTGGCCCCGGCCCAGCGCGACCTGAATCGCCAGATGGGCGGCCGCACCGAAGCCATAAAGCCCCAGGTGGGGAGCGTCTGCGGCCATTTGCAAGGCGCGAAAACCGATCAGGCCGGCACACAGCAGGGGCGCGGCTTGAACGTCTGACAGCATGTCGGGAATCGGCAGGCAAAAGCGTGCGTCCGCCACCGTGTATTCAGCGTAGCCGCCGTCCAGATTGCACCCGGTGAACTGCGCCCGGTCGCAGAGGTTTTCCCGACATAACGCAAGTGGTCCAGTACCATGCTCAGCAGCGCCAGCCACTTAAGCAAATCCAAAGCGCCATCGCGGACGCGTCCGACAGGAATCGTTTCAGTACCGTGCATAATTCCCCAGTCACTT
>NZ_JAKNRV010000263.1:0-7383 GCF_023072625.1 Pseudomonas emilianonis | reverse complement strand
CCCCAGGCGCGGCGCGTAGCCGCCTTGGGCCGCGACGTGCAGGGTGCCGCTGATTTGCTCCGGCAGGATAAACGTCTCGTTTTGCAGATGCTCGCAACCGATAGCCTTCAACCCCAGCAGCCAGGAATCCTGGGGCAGCGCCAGCACGAAACCTTCGCTGTGCAGGCGGACCGCCTCCACGCCGTCGGGCAAGGTCATCGGCGAACGAACGTAGCCAATGTCGTAGCGCCCATCCGCCACCGCGCCGGGCAGGGTCGCCATCGCACATTCGCGCACGTTCACGCTGACGTCGGGAAACGCCTGGCTGAACCCGTGCATTTGCCGCTGCAACAGCCCGGAATACACCGCCGAGGCCACGTAGCCCAATTCGATATGACCGGTCTCGCCACGCCCGGCACGCTGGGCACTGCGCTGGGCGAATTCGAATTGACGCACGGTGGCTTCGGCCTCGACCAGCAGCGCGGCGCCGGCTTCGGTCAGGCTGACTTCGCGCTGCTGGCGGATAAACAAGCGCGTACCCAGGCTGGTTTCCATGTCCTGGATCTGCCGGCTCAGAGTCGGCGGTGCGATGCCCAGTTGCTCGGCGGCACGGGTGAAGTTGCGCTGCCGGGCCACGGCCAGGAAGTAGCGAAAGTGGCGGATATCCATACGAGGATTAGCTCAAAGGTAATGAAGTGCTTCACTGCAACTAATAAAGGCAGTCGCACACAGGGATAAGCTCAAGGCACTTCAACAGTAGAGAGCCCTTGCGATGTCCGTCAACTGCCATTTCCGTATTGCCTATGGGGTAATAACATCATGAGCCGGGTCAGTCCACGCCTGACACTGCTGACCGCTTCCGGCGTCTGCTCGCTGATCGTGCTCGACACCAATATCGTCGCCGTCACCCTGCCAAGCATCGCCCGCGACCTGGGGGCCAACTTCGCGGATATCGAGTGGGTGGTCAGCGCCTATATGCTGGCCTTCGCCGCGCTGTTGTTGCCCGCCGGCAGCGTCGCCGATCGCTTCGGCCGCAAGAAGAGCCTGATCTGGGGCCTGGGCATTTTCATCCTCGCGTCCCTCGGCTGCGGCGCGGCGCCCAGCGCGCTGTGGCTGGATATCGCCCGCGCCATCAAAGGCGTCGGTGCCGCGTTGTTGCTCACTTCGGCGCTCGCCTCCATCGGCCACACCTTCCACGACGACGTGGAACGGGCCAAGGCCTGGGCGTTCTGGGGAGCGTGCATGGGCGTGGCGATGACCGCCGCGCCGACCCTGGGTGGCTTGATCACCGAGTACCTGGGCTGGCGCTGGATTTTCTACCTCAACCTGCCGGTGGGCCTGGCGCTGATGGCACTGGTGCTGCGCGCCATCCCCGAGTCCCGCGATACCCAGGCCGCACGACTCGACCCGTGGGGCAGCCTGGCGTTCAGCGCCAGCTTGGTGTGTTTGATGTGGGGGTTGATCGAGGCCAACCGCATCGGCTGGGACAGCCCGCTGACCTACGCGCGCCTGCTCGGCGGTGCGTTGCTATTGGGCATCTTTGTGCTGGTCGAGCGGTTACAGCAGCGGCCGATGGTCGACCTGCAGCTGTTCCGCCACCCGCGGTTTATCGGCGCCCTGCTGGGCATGTTCGCCTATGCCGGCTGCGCCCAAGTGATGATGACGTTACTCCCGTTTTACTTGCAGAACGGCCTGGGTTTCTCCGCGATTGCCTCGGGCCTGGGCATGTTGCCGTTTGCGCTGACGATGCTGATTTGCCCACGGATCGGCGCACGCCTGGCGGGGCGCTTTGCGCCGGCGACGATGATGGCCAGCGGTTTGACCCTCGTAGGCTGCGGTAACCTGCTGAGCGCCTGGGCGCTGAATGTCGGCGGCTACCTGCCCTTCGCCCTGGCGATAGCCGTCACGGGCGCCGGGGCGGGCCTGCTCAATGGCGATACGCAGAAAAACATCATGGCCTGCGTACCACGGGAGCGGGCCGGCATGGCGTCGGGCATGAGCACCACCATGCGGTTCAGCGCGATCATGTTGGCGATTGGCGTGTATGGGGCACTGCTGAGCAGCCACAGCGAACAGTTGTTGCGCGCAAGTATCGACCCGCAATGGCAGGCGCAGGTGGCGGGAATTGCTTCGCGGGTGGTGGCGGGTGATATGCCGGCGGCGCTGAACCTGGTGCCCGAGGCGGGGCGGGTAAGGGTGCAACCGCTGGCGCGGCAGGCGTTTGTGGACGGGTTCAGCGGGGTGTTGTGGGTGGCAGGGTTATTGGGATTGCTCGGAGCGCTGGTGGTGGGGAGGCTGATGCGCAAGCCGATACCCACACCGAACTAAATGTGGGAGGGGGCAAGCCCCCTCCCACAGGTATTACCTATCCCCTAAAGAGGCTTACCAGAACCGCTGCTGGGTCAACCGGCTCCACCAGGTCAGCAGCACGCGGTCCACCGAACCGCTGGCTGCCAGGCCCACGCGCTCTTGCAAGCTCTTGCGCTCGGCGTAATGCAAGTGGAACACCTCGGCGGTCTTGGCCTTGGTAGCCAGGTATTCGTCGCTGGTTTGCAGTTCGTCGACCAGTTGCTTGTCGAGGGCTGCGACACCCAGCCACACTTCCCCGGTCGCCACTTCATCGATTGCCAACTGCGGGCGATAGCGCGACACGAAGTTCTTGAACAACTGGTGAGTGATGTCCAGGTCCTCCTGGAACTTCTCCCGGCCCTTCTCGGTGTTTTCGCCAAACACGGTGAGGGTGCGTTTGTATTCGCCGGCGGTCAGCACTTCAAAGTCGATGTCGTGCTTTTTCAGCAGGCGGTTGACGTTGGGCAACTGCGCCACCACCCCGATGGAACCGAGGATCGCGAACGGTGCGCTGATGATCTTCTCGCCGATGCACGCCATCATGTAGCCGCCGCTGGCCGCGACCTTGTCGATGCACACGGTCAACGGCACGCCCGCCTGGCGAATCCGTGCCAGTTGCGACGACGCCAGGCCGTAGCTGTGGACCATGCCGCCGCCGCTTTCCAGGCGCAGCACCACTTCGTCCTTGGGCGTGGCCAGGCTCAGCAAGGCAGTGATTTCATGGCGCAGGCTCTCGGTGGCCGAGGCCTTGATGTCGCCGTCGAAGTCGAGCACGAACACGCGTGGCTTGGCCTCGGGTTTCTTTTTGCTGTTCTTCTTTTCGGCTTTGCTTTCGGACTTGCGCAGGGCCTTGAGCTGATCCTTGTCGAGCAAGGTCGATTCAAGGCGCTCACGCAGGCCTTTGTAGAAATCATTCAGCTTGCTGACATGCAACTGGCCGGCGGATTTGCGACGACCTTTGCTGCGCAGTGCCGCGAAGCTGATCAGTACCACCAGAATCGCGACCACCAGGGTGACGGTCTTCGCCAAAAAGCTCGCGTATTCAGCCAAAAAATCCATGTGTCTCCTTAACAATGCACGGCGCCAGGCGCGGATCGCCCAAGCATACCGACGGGACCGCCGGGGGGCCAGTGCTCAAACCGCCAGCAGGCAAGCGCTCTAACGCACTTTTAAAACAAGCGTATGTTTTTTCATTGACAGCTCGCAGGCATCCTCATAACCTCGCCAGACTTTCAACGTACCGGGAAAACGGACGTGGGCAGCATCTATCTGATTCGACATGGCCAGGCCTCCTTCGGTGCAGACGACTATGACGTCCTATCGCCCGTTGGCGTGGAACAAGCGCAAATCCTCGGTCGCCACCTGGCAGACATGGGTGTGACGTTCGACCGCTGCGTCGCCGGCGACCTGCGCCGCCAACAGCACACCGCCACGGCCGCCTTCGATCAGTACAGCGCCCTTGGCCTGCCGGTTCCGGCCCTGGAAGTCGACAGCGCCTTCAACGAATTCGACGCCGACGCGATCATCCGCGCCCTGCTCCCCGACCTGCTCACCACTGAGCCCGACGCCCTGGACATCCTGCGCAACGCCGCGCAGAACCGCAGCGAATTCCAGCGCATCTTCGCCCTGATCATCGAGCGCTGGGTGGCCGGCACTTACGATACGCCGGGGCTGGAAAGCTGGCTGGGGTTTGTCGAGCGCGTCCAGGGTGGCCTGCAGCGTCTGCTGGAAGCGGCCGACAATACGCACAAGATCGCCGTGTTTACCTCCGGCGGCACCATTACCGCCCTGCTCCACCTGATTACCCGAATGCCTGCCGCCCAGGCCTTCGAACTGAACTGGCAAATTGTTAACACCTCGCTCAACCAGCTGAAATTCCGCGGTCGCGAGGTGGCACTGGCTTCCTTCAACAGTCATACCCACTTGCAACTGTTGAAGGCGCCGCAGCTCATCACTTTCCGATGAATTGCGGCCAACCGTGACCCCAAGGTCACTGGACTCTACCCTAAAGGATCGAAACCATGACTGACGTAGCTAAAGCCGTAGAAGCAATGAAAGCCAAATTCAACCCAGCCGCTGCTGCCGGCCTGGACCTGGTGTTCGGTTTTCGTATCGATGACAGCAAAAACTTTTCGCTGATCGTCAAAGACGGCGCCTGCGAACTGAAAGAAGGCGAAAACCCTGACGCCCAGGTGACCCTGGTCATGGACGCCGAAACACTGGAAGGCATCGTCGACGGCTCCACCGACGGCATGCAGGCCTTCATGAGCGGCAAGCTGCGCACCGAAGGCGACATGATGCTGGCGATGAAACTGAGCGAGCTGTTCCCTTCCTGAGAACGCTGGCTGTAGAGCACGCTATAAAACGACAAATCCCGCCAATGGCGGGATTTGTCGTTTCTGGTCCAGGGCTGGCGATCAGCGGCGTCGACTTTCTTGAACGGCTCCAAATCTGGCGGGGGATGGCAGCGTTCGCCATGATCTACATCCTTGTAAAAGTCGGGGCGGCAAATTTACCCAATTCAAGACGTGGAGGGTACATGCAACAGCAACGCCACCAATGCACTCCACCCCGTCTGGTGGGACGCCCCCAACCCACGCCCGGTTTCCCCATGAAAATACTCATGGAACAACACCAGGTCACGGCTGGCCGGGTCCGCCTCCAACTGCGCATACCCCGCCATCGATGGGCGCAGGCCATTTTCATCCCTTAAGACCAATCGGCTCAGGCGCAGGCTCAAGCTGTCGGCGACTTCCTCCAGGGACGACAGGTAACCACTGCCCGTCGGGTACTCCACCGAGAAGTTATCCGCGTAGTACCGATGAAACTCGCGCAACGATTCGATCAGCATGTAATTCACCGGCATCCACAACGGTCCGCGCCAATTGGAGTTGCCGCCGTACAGACGTGAATCGGATTCACCGGGCTGATAACGTGCGCACAGCGTGTCGCCATTCATCTTCAGCGCCAGGGGCTGGTCGGCAAAGGCCTTGGACAATGAACGCACGCCAAACGCCGAAAGAAACTCATCGTCATCCAGCATGCGCCGCAGCAAGTCCTTGGTGCGCTCGCCGCGCAACAGCGCCAGCAACAGGCGATTGCCCTGCCCCGGCTCGTTCCAGCGTGAGACCAGCTTGGCCAGTTCCGGCCGGTGGTGCATGAAGCCCAAAAGCCGCTCACGCAAGCCTTCGAGGCCTTCATGCTCGCGCTGCTCCAGCACCAACACGGCGAACAGCGGCATCAGGCCGACGATGGAGCGCAGGCGCACCGGTTCGTTCTGGCCGTCGGGACGATGCAGTACGTCGTAGAAGAACAGGTCCTGCTCGTCCCACAGGCCCTCGGCGCTGTCGTCGACACGGTTGATGGCGCCGGCGATATACAGGAAGTGCTCGAAAAACTTCACTGCGATATCGACGTATACGACATTGCGCCTGGCCAGTTCCAGAGCCATCCGCATCAGGTCCAGCGCATAGGCGGCAACCCACGCGGTGCCATCGGCCTGGTCTAACTGATAACCCGGCGGCAGCGTGGCCGAGCGGTCGAACAAGGCGATATTGTCCAGCCCCAGGAACCCGCCCTGGAACAGGTTGCGCCCTTCGGCATCCTTGCGGTTGACCCACCAGGAGAAATTCAGCAGCAGCTTGTGGAAGATTCGCTCCAGGAAATCCATGTCACCTACGCCGGTCAACGCCTTGTCCTGCTGATACACCCGCCAACTGGCCCAGGCATGCACCGGCGGGTTAGCGTCGTCGAAGCGCCATTCATAGGCCGGCAACTGACCATTGGGATGCATGAAGCGGTCCTTTACCAGCAGCAACAGCTGTTGCTTGGCATACCCCGGATCAATCAGCGCAATGGCCACCGCCTGAAAGCCCAGGTCCCAGGAGGCGTACCACGGGTATTCCCAGGTGTCGGGCATGGAGAGGATGTCGAAGTTGGACAGGTGCCGCCAATGGCTATTGCGCCGTTGCAGGCGCTCGGGCGGCGGCGCGGGCTGGGTCGGGTCGCCGTCGAGCCACTGGTTAACGTCGAAGTAATAGAGCTGCTTGGACCACAGCAAACTGGCCAGGGCCTGGCGTTGCACATTACGCGCATCCGCGTCGGCGATGCCCTGCTGCAACGCGGCGTAGAAGTCATCGGCTTCCTGGCGGCGCTGTTCAAACAGCTTGCGCGCATTGACCTGGGGCGCGTCCTTGGGCGCAAAACGCAAATAGACGGCTTTGCACTCCAGGCCCGCCAACTCCAGGATGAAACGCGCGGCCGCCTTGGTGCCGGTGTCGCGGCGAATCGCGATTTCCTGCCCCGCCACCACGTAATCGTTGATCCCATCCTTGAACGGCCCCGGCGCCGGTTGCCCGTCCAACTTGGGGAAGTTACTTTCGTTTTCGCAGAACAGCCATTCGACGCCGTCCTGGCCCCAGGCGCTGAGGTGGTGATCGGGCAATTCATGATGACGCGCCAGCACGCGGTCGCCGTCCAGCCGCAACTGCGGTTTCGGCGCGCCGACGGTCCAGCTCCAATCATTGCGCGCCCAGACCTGGGGCAGCACTTGCAGGCGTGCCGGCTGGTCCGAGCGGTTGTGGACGCTGACGCGCATGAAGATATCGTCGGGCTGGTGCTTGGCGTATTCGACGCTGACGTCGCAATACCGGTTGTCTTCAAACACGCCGGTATCGAGGATTTCGTACTCGGCATCCGCCAGCCCACGTCGGGCGTTTTCGGCGATCAGGTCAGCGTAGGGAAACGCCGCGTGGGGATATTTGTAGAGCATGCGCATGTAGGCATGGCTCGGCACGCCGTCGACGAAAAAGTACAGTTCCTTGACGTCTTCACCGTGGTTGCCCTCAGCGTTGTTCAGGCCGAACAGGCGCTCTTTGAGGATCGCGTCACGCTCGTTCCACAGCGCCAGGCCCATGCACCAGCGTTGCGCCTTGTCACTGAACCCGGCCAGGCCATCCTCGCCCCAGCGGTAAGCGCGGCTGCGCGCATGTTCGTGCGGGAAGTAGCGCCAGGCATCGCCATCGGCGCTGTAGTCCTCGCGCACCGTGCCCCATT
>NZ_JAKNRV010000262.1:0-7429 GCF_023072625.1 Pseudomonas emilianonis | reverse complement strand
CTGCGTGCCTGCTGGTGATGCTGTCGATGGGCGCCGGCTGGCAACCGTCGCGTTGGGTCGAGGACTTCGGCGCGGATTACGTCACGGCGCCGGGCGAGGTGAAAACCGTGACCCTGGCCGATCAATCCCACGTCACCCTGGATGCCGACAGCGCCATCGCTGTGGATTTCAGCCAGGGTGAGCGGCATGTCCAACTGCGTCGCGGTGCGGGCTTTTTCAGCGTGACTCACACCGGCGCGGCATTTGTGGTGGAAGCGGGCAGTGGTGAAACGCGGGTGCTGGGCACGCAGTTCGAAGTGCGCCTGCAACCGGCGGGCGCGCAGGTGACGGTGTTGTCGGGGCGGGTCGGCGTCACACCGGCCAAGCAGGGGCAGCAGCAAATTCTTACGGCGGGTCAGCAAGTGGCCTATGCCGATGGCGTCGCCGAGCCCTGGCACGCGGTCAACAGCGAAGCACGCCTGGCCTGGCGCGACGGCTGGCTCAACTACTACAAGGCGCCGCTGGCCGAGGTGGTCGAGGATTTGCGCCGTTACTACCCTGGCCGCATCCTGCTGCTCAACGACGAACTGGGCGCCCGGCGTGTCAGTGGCAGCTTCCCGAGTAACGATCCGCACGCCGTACTGAATGCGTTGCAGGCGGTGCTGGGGTTCGAACAGCACACGGTGTTGGGACGGATGATTGTGGTGCGCTGATTACTTCAGCGCCGCCATGATCGCTTCGGGGCTGTAATCGCGAATCAACGTGCCATTCACGTCCACAAACGGAATCCCACCACCACCCAATGCCTCATAGGCCTTGCGCGCCGCGGCGTCTTTGTCGATATCGAACGCCTGGTACGGAATACCTTTCTGGTCGAGGAAGCGGCGGATCTGTTTGCAGTAGCCACACCACTCGGTCGAATAGAGCACCACGCGCGCCGAGGCCCGCGTCTGCTCGGAGACCACCTGGGACGGGTTGAACAGCCGTTCGACCTTGCCCCAGTTCTGGATCACCACCACCACCAGCAACACCAGCAGGACTTTTTTAAAGACCCCGCCGAGCATCAGTTACGGCGCTTGAGCTGGTCGGTCAGTTGGGTCGGCAGGCCCTTGATGATCAGGGTGCCGGCGGCTTCGTCGTACTCGATCTTGTCGCCCAGAAGGTGCGCTTCAAAACTGATCGACAGCCCCTCGGCGCGCCCGGTGAAGCGGCGGAACTGGTTGAGGGTGCGTTTGTCGGCCGGGATCTCCGGCGACAGGCCGTAGTCTTTGTTACGGATATGGTCGTAGAACGCCTTAGGCCGATCTTCATCGATCAAACCCGACAATTCTTCCAGGCCCATCGGCTCGCCGAGCTTGGCCTGGCTGCTAGCGTAGTCCACCAGGGTCTTGGTTTTTTCGCGGGCAGTTTCGTCGGGCAGGTCCTCGCTTTCAACGAAGTCGCTGAACGCCTTGAGCAGGGTGCGGGTTTCGCCTGGGCCGTCGACGCCTTCCTGGCAGCCGATGAAGTCGCGGAAGTATTCCGAGACTTTCTTGCCGTTCTTGCCTTTGATAAACGAGATGTACTGCTTGGACTGCTTGTTGTTCTGCCACTCGGACACGTTGATCCGCGCCGCGAGGTGCAACTGGCCCAGGTCGAGATGGCGCGATGGGGTCACGTCCAGTTCGTCGGTGACCGCCACGCCTTCGCTGTGGTGCAGCAGGGCGATGGCCAGGTAGTCGGTCATGCCTTGCTGGTAGTGGGCAAACAGCACGTGGCCGCCGGTGGAAAGGTTGGACTCTTCCATCAGCTTCTGCAGGTGTTCGACGGCGGTGCGGCTGAACGTGGTGAAATCCTGGCCACCCTCGAAATACTCCTTCAACCAGCCGCTGAACGGGTGCGCGCCCGACTCGGCATGGAAGAAACCCCAGGCCTTTCCTTGTTTGGCGTTGTAGCTCTCGTTGAGGTCGGCAAGCATGTTCTCGATCGCGGCCGACTCGGCAAGCTCGGAGTCGCGGGCGTGGAGAACTGCGGGTGTGCCGTCGGGTTTTTTGTCGATCAGGTGGACGATGCAATGACGGATCGGCATAGGCTTCTCGGCTGGTTGATAGGGGAGCGATTGGCCTCCCCGAAAAGTCGCCCAGTGTACCGCACCCATTGGCCAAGACGTGCTCGGAAGGTGTTTTGGCGGCCCTCCGACGGGCCATGTGCCTTTTTTTCACGGTTTAGAGCGATAAAGCTGACCAAATGGGTAGGTAGAAGCGGATATTTCCCCGTCTCTGTGCTAGTTTTGCGCGGTCTTACGCCCAAGACTCGGCGTTAAGCGTGCATTCAGCACTTGTCAGGTCGAACCAATCCCCGTTTCAAGCATCTATAACCCCGATCTCCGTGGTTATAGCCGGGGATGCCAGGCCTTGACGGTCGGGCTCGACGGCTGACACTGCACTCTGCAATCCATATGAATTTGATAGGGAAGGAACACCACAATGGCTATTACTAAAGACCAACTGATCGCTGACCTGGCTGAAGCAGTAGACGCACCGAAAACCACCGCGCGCGCTCTGCTGGACCAACTGGCTCAAATTGTTGCTGATCAGCTGGAAAACGGCGGCGAAATCACTCTGCCAGGCGTTGGCAAACTGAAAGTGACCGAGCGTCCTGCCCGTACTGGCCGTAACCCTTCGACTGGCGCTGCCATCGAAATCGCTGCCAAGAAAGTTATCAAGCTGGTTGTGGCCAAAGGCCTGACCGACGCTGTTAACAAGTAAGACGCAGCAAAAAAAACCGTGCGCCGGAGCAATCCGGGCACGGTTTTTTGTTGCCCGGGATTTGGGCTCAGTCTTTACGTGCCCAGGGCTGGCGCCACACCTGCTGCTCGGATGGGGTCTGGAAGGTCCAGGCGACAAACCGGCTCTGCTTCTGCCCTTGGGACATTTCCACCACCTGGCTCTCGAGTACACCGGCCTTTTTCAGCGCAGTCTGGATCGCGGGCAGGTTCGAGGCCTTCGACACCAGGGTGCTGAACCACAGCACCTTGTGGGCAAAGTGCGCGCTCTCGGCGATCAATTGCGTTACGAAGCGCGCTTCACCGCCTTCACACCACAGCTCGGCCGACTGGCCGCCGAAGTTCAGCACCGGCAACTTGCGTTTCGGATCGGCCTTGCCCAAGGCGCGCCATTTGCGTTCGCTGCCCTTGGTGGCTTCGTCCATGGACGCGTGGAACGGCGGGTTGCACATGGTCAGGTCAAAGCGCTCGCCGGGTTCCAGCAGGCCCAGCAGAATGTGCTTGGGATTGCTTTGCTGACGCAGCTGGATCGCCTTGTTCAGGCCGTTGGACTGCACGATGGCCTTGGCGGCGGCGACGGCGGTGGGGTCAACTTCCGAACCGAGGAAGTGCCAGCGGTATTCGCTGTAGCCGATCAGCGGGTAGACGCAGTTGGCGCCCATGCCGATGTCCAGCACCTTGACCGGCGCGCCACGGGGGATTTCGCCGTCATTGACGCTGGCCAACAGGTCGGCAAGGAAGTGTACATAGTCCGCACGCCCCGGCACTGGCGGGCACAGGTAATCCGCCGGGATGTCCCAATGCTGCACGCCATAGAAGGACTTCAACAGCGCCCGGTTGAACACGCGCACGGCGTCCGGGCTGGCGAAGTCGATGCTTTCCTTGCCGTAAGGGTTAATGATCACGAACTCCGCCAGTTCCGGCGTGGTCTTGATCAGCGCCGGGAAGTCGTAACGGCCCTGGTGGCGGTTGCGTGGGTGCAGGGTGGCCTCTTTGCGCGGCACGACGGGTTTGGCCGTGGTGGCGGTTTTAGGCTTCTTGCGCGAAGGTTTCGGTGTGCTGGGGGCGGTCATGATGATTCTGGTGTTGGCTCAAAGTGGTGGGCATTGTCACACATCCTGAGGTCAACTCGATCAAATGTGGGAGAGGGCTTGCCCCCGATAGCGGTGTGGCAGTCGAAAATGTTGAGACTGATACGCCGCTATCGGGGGCAAGCCCCCTCCCACATTGACCGCGTTGGCGGCAATGGATTGGGAATTCCCAGGCAAAAAAAAAGAGACCCGAAGGTCTCTTTTCTCGCACGGCTAGCCCTTACAGGCTGGAAATCCGCGCATGTTGCTCCGCCAGCTTGCCCAGGGCCTGTTCAGCCTCGGCCAGTTTGGCGCGTTCCTTGTCGATCACTTCAGCCGGTGCCTTGTCGACGAATGCCGCGTTGGACAGCTTGCCGCCGACCCGCTGCACTTCGCCTTGCAGGCGCAGGATTTCCTTGTCGAGACGGGCCAGTTCCGCGCCCTTGTCGATCAGGCCGGCCATCGGCACCAGCACTTCCATGTCGCCGACCAGTGCGGTCGCCGACAGTGGCGCTTCGGCGCCAGCCGCCAACACGGTGATCGACTCCAGCTTGGCCAGCTTCTTGAGCAGCGCATCGTTCTCGGTGAGGCGACGCTGGTCCTCGGCGCTGGCGTTCTTCACGAACACCGCCAGTGGCTTGCCCGGGCCGATGTTCATCTCGGCGCGGATGTTGCGCGTGCCGAGCATCAGGCTCTTGAGCCATTCGATATCGCTTTCGGCAGCCTCATCGATGCGGGCTTCGTTGGCCACCGGCCAAGGTTGCAGCATGATGGTCTTACCTTGGACACCGGCCAGCGGCGCGAGGCGCTGCCAGATTTCTTCGGTGATGAACGGCATGAACGGGTGCGCCAGGCGCAGCGCCACTTCGAGTACGCGCACCAGGGTGCGACGGGTGCCGCGCTGGCGTTCGACCGGCGCGTTTTCGTCCCACAGCACTGGCTTGGACAGTTCCAGGTACCAGTCGCAATACTGGTTCCAGATGAACTCGTACAAGGCTTGTGCGGCCAGGTCGAAACGGAACTGGTCGAGTTGGCGGGTCACTTCGGCTTCGGTGCGCTGCAACTGCGAGATGATCCAGCGGTCGGCCAGGGACAGTTCGACGGCTTCACCGTTCTGCCCGCAGTCTTCGCCTTTATCCAGCACGTAGCGCGCCGCGTTCCAGATCTTGTTGCAGAAGTTGCGATAGCCTTCGACGCGGCCCATGTCGAACTTGATGTCGCGACCGGTGGACGCCAGCGAGCAGAAGGTAAAGCGCAGGGCGTCGGTGCCGTAGCTGGCGATGCCGTCGGCGAACTCGTCGCGGGTCTGCTTCTCGATCTTTTTTGCCAGTTTCGGCTGCATCAAGCCCGAGGTGCGTTTCTGCACCAGGGATTCCAGGTCGATGCCGTCGATGATGTCCAGCGGATCAAGGACGTTGCCCTTGGACTTGGACATCTTCTGGCCCTGGCCATCGCGCACCAGGCCGTGGACGTACACGGTCTTGAACGGCACCTGCGGGGTACCGTCCTCGTTCTTCATCAGGTGCATGGTCATCATGATCATCCGGGCGACCCAGAAGAAAATGATGTCGAAGCCGGTGACCAGTACGTCGGTGGAGTGGAATTTCTTCAGGAATTCGGTCTGCTGCGGCCAGCCCAGGGTCGAGAAGGTCCACAGGCCCGAGCTGAACCAGGTGTCCAGTACGTCGTTGTCCTGTTGCAAGGCTACGTCCGGGCCGAGGTTGTGCTTGGCGCGCACTTCGGCTTCGTCGCGGCCGACGTAGACCTTGCCCGACTCGTCGTACCAGGCCGGAATGCGGTGGCCCCACCACAACTGACGGCTGATGCACCAGTCCTGGATGTCGCGCATCCACGAGAAGTACATGTTTTCGTATTGCTTGGGCACGAACTGGATACGGCCATCTTCCACGGCAGCAATCGCCGGCTCGGCCAGCGGTTTGGTGGACACGTACCACTGGTCGGTCAGCCAAGGCTCGATGATAGTGCCGGAGCGGTCGCCCTTCGGCACTTTCAGGTTGTGGTCGTCGACGCTGACCAGCAGGCCGGCGGCGTCGAAGGCGGCAACGATCTGCTTGCGCGCTTCGAAACGGTCGAGGCCGGCGTATTCGGCCGGGATCTTGCCGTCGATGCTCTCGTTCAGCGTGCCGTCGAGGTTGAACACCTGGCAGGCCGGCAGCACGGCGGCATTCTTGTCGAAGATGTTCATCAGCGGCAGGTTGTGGCGCTTGCCGACTTCGTAGTCGTTGAAGTCGTGGGCCGGGGTGATTTTCACGCAGCCGGTGCCGAATTCAGGGTCGCAATAGTCGTCGGCGATGATCGGGATGCGCCGGCCAACCAGCGGCAGTTCGACGAACTTGCCGATCAGGGCCTGGTAGCGCTCATCGTTCGGGTTAACGGCCACGGCGGCATCGCCGAGCATGGTTTCCGGACGGGTAGTGGCGACGATCAGGTAGTCGTTGCCTTCAGCGGTCTTGGCGCCATCGGCCAGCGGGTACTTGAGGTTCCACATGAAGCCTTTCTCGTCGTGGTTTTCCACTTCGAGGTCGGAAATTGCCGTGTGCAACTTGGTGTCCCAGTTGACCAGGCGCTTGCCGCGGTAGATCAGGCCGTCTTCATGCAGGCGCACGAAGGCTTCTTTCACGGCGTCCGACAGACCGTCGTCCATGGTGAAGCGCTCGCGGCTCCAATCGACGGACGAGCCCAGGCGACGGATCTGACGGCTGATGTTGCCGCCGGACTGATCCTTCCATTCCCAGACTTTTTCCAGGAATTTCTCGCGGCCCAGGTCGTGACGGCTCTGGCCGGTGGCTTCGAGTTGGCGTTCCACCAGCATCTGCGTGGCGATACCGGCGTGGTCGGTGCCCGGTTGCCACAAGGTGTTGCGGCCCTGCATGCGACGGAAACGGATCAACGCATCCATGATCGCATTGTTGAAGCCATGGCCCATGTGGAGGCTGCCAGTGACGTTCGGTGGCGGAATCATGATGGTGTAGGAATCGCCCGCGCCTTGCGGAGCGAAATAATTCTCGGACTCCCAGGTCTGGTACCAGGAAGTTTCAATAGCGTGCGGCTGGTAGGTCTTATCCATGCGCGGCGGGACCCTAGTTGGCATTAATTCAGGAAAGCCGACAAGTATAACGGGGGATAGGGGAGAGGGCGAGTTGAAGACGGCCTTAAGGTGCATGCGATCAACTGTGGGAGGGGCGGTGCGACGACTCGACTTGCTCCCGATTGCGGTGTGTCAGTGACGTATAAGTGCCTGACACACTGCTATCGGGAGCAAGTCGAGTCGTCGCACCGCCCCTCCCACAGGGGGGGTGTCTGGTTTAAGACTGGTACTGACTGAGCAACCGCTCCATCCGCGCATCCATCCGGCGCTTGATCTCGGTTTCGATGTGCGGGGCGAAGTCGTCGATCACGTCCTGCATGATCAATTGCGCAGCGGCGCGCAGTTCGTTGTCCAGGTGCAGCAGCAAGGCATCCGGGGTCTTTTCGGCAGGCGCTGCAGGCCGATATGGTGGCTGGTGGCCAATGTGAGACGCCCGCTGACTTAGCCGGTGAGGTTGGTGAGGGCGCGCCGGGTGTCGTCCAATACGTTGAGAATCTGATAGGCGCG
>NZ_JAKNRV010000261.1:0-7447 GCF_023072625.1 Pseudomonas emilianonis | reverse complement strand
GCCAGAAGCAACGGGTCGCCCTGGCGCGTGCGCTGTATGGCGGGCCGCGGCTGATCGTGCTGGATGAACCCAATTCCAACCTCGACACCGTCGGTGAGGCCGCGCTGGCCAGCGCCATCGTGCAGATGAAGGCCCAGGGCAGCAGCGTGATTCTTGTCACCCACCGCTCTTCGGCCCTGGCCCAGGCCGACAAGTTGCTGGTGCTCAACGAAGGCCACCTGCAGGCGTTTGGGCCGAGCCAGGACGTGCTGCGCGCGTTGTCCGGCCAGCAAGAGACGCCGAAGGAAAAAACCGGCGTCAGTTTCAGTCGTCAGTATCAAGCCGGAAGGAATCCAGGCGCATGAGCATGCTTACTGTTGAACAACGCGACGCTGGTTTCTTTGTGCGCATGGGCTGGTGGCTGACGGTGCTCGGCGCCGGTGGGTTCTTCCTCTGGGCCAGCCTGGCGCCGCTGGACCAGGGCATTCCGGTACAGGGCACCGTGGTGGTCTCGGGCAAGCGCAAGGCGGTGCAGACCTTCAGCCCCGGTGTGGTCAGCCGGATTCTTGTGCGTGAAGGTGAGACGGTCAAACAGGGCCAGCCGCTGTTTCGTCTCGACCAGACCCAGAACCAGGCTGATGTGCAATCGCTGCAAGCGCAGTACCGCATGGCCTGGGCCAGTGTGGCGCGTTGGCAGAGCGAACGCGACAATCGCGCCGTCATCGTTTTTCCCGCCGAGCTCAGCGCCACTCCCGACCCCGCGCTGGCCTTGGTGTTAGAAGGCCAACGCCAACTGTTCAGCAGCCGCCGCGAAGCCTTGGCCCGTGAACAGGCGGGGATTCGCGCGAATATCGACGGCGCCAGGGCGCAGCTCAATGGCATGCGCCGCGCGCGTAGCGACCTGACCGCCCAGGCCCAATCCCTGCGCGACCAACTGAGCAATCTGCAGCCCTTGGCCGACAATGGCTACATCCCACGCAATCGCTTGATGGAGTACCAGCGCCAGTTGTCCCAGGTGCAACAGGACTTGGCGCAAAACACTGGCGAAAGCGGCCGCGTGGAGCAGGGCATCCTCGAATCGCGGCTCAAACTGCAGCAGCACAGCGAGGAATACCAGAAGGAAGTGCGCAGCCAACTGGCCGACGCGCAACTGCGCAGCCTGACCCTGGAGCAGCAACTCACGTCCGCCGGGTTCGACCTGCAACACAGCGAAATCAACGCACCGGCCGATGGCATTGCGGTCAACCTTGGCGTGCACACCGAAGGTGCGGTGGTGCGCGCCGGAGAAACCTTGCTGGAGATTGTGCCCCAGGGCACGCGGTTGGAAGTCGAGGGGCATTTGCCGGTCCACCTGGTGGACAAGGTCGGCACCCACCTGCCAGTCGATATTCTGTTCACCGCCTTCAATCAGAGCCGTACCCCGCGTGTGCCGGGAGAGGTCAGCCTGATTTCCGCCGACCAACTGCTCGACGAAAAAACCGGCGCGCCGTACTACGTGCTGCGCACCACCGTCAGCGAGGCCGCGCTGGAAACACTCCACGGCCTGGTGATCAAGCCAGGCATGCCCGCTGAGATGTTCGTGCGTACCGGCGAGCGCTCGTTGCTCAATTACCTGTTCAAGCCGCTGCTCGACCGCGCCGGATCTGCGTTGACCGAGGAATGAACATGAAACCGTTGTTCATCGCCTTGCTGTTGAGCTGTGCGCCTGCCCAGGCCGCCATGGGCCCGTTCGATGTGTACGAACAGGCCCTGCGCAACGATCCAGTGTTCCTCGGCGCGATCAAGGAGCGCGACGCCGGCCTGGAAAACCGCACCATCGGCCGCGCCGGGTTGCTGCCGCGGCTGTCCTACAACTACAACAAAGGGCGCAACAATTCCGACGCGCACCTGCCTGACGGGCGCGGCGGCAGCTATCGCGACGAGCGGAATTACAACAGCTACGGCTCCACCTTCAGCCTGCAGCAGCCGCTGTTCGACTACGAAGCCTATGCCAACTACCGCAAGGGCGTGGCCCAGGCGCTGTTTGCCGATGAAAGTTTTCGCGACAAGAGCCAGGCGCTGTTGGTGCGGGTGCTGAGCTATTACACCCAAGCGTTGTTCGCCCAAGACCAGATCGAGATTGCCCGCGCCAAGAAAAAGGCCTTCGAGCAGCAGTTTCAGCAGAACCAGCACCTGTTCCAGCAGGGCGAGGGCACGCGCACCGACATCCTTGAAGCCGAATCGCGCTATGAGCTGGCCACCGCCGAAGAAATCCAGGCGCTGGATGAACAGGACGCCTCGTTAAGAGAGTTGGGCGCGTTGATCGGCGTGCAGAGCGTCAACATCAACGACCTCGCGCCGCTGAATCAGCGTTTCGCCGCCTTCAGCCTGACGCCGGCCAACTACGACACCTGGCACGAGTTGGCGATCAGCAACAACCCGACGCTGGCCTCGCAACGCCAAGCCCTGGAAGTGGCGCGTTATGAAGTGGAGCGCAACCGCGCCGGGCACCTGCCGAAGATCACCGCGTATGCCAGTTCGCGCCAGCAGGAGTCCGACAGCGGCAACACCTACAACCAGCGCTACGACACCAACACCATTGGCGTCGAAGTCAGCCTGCCGCTGTATGCCGGTGGCGCTATCTCTGCCTCCACGCGCCAGGCCAGTCGCGCCATGGAGCAGGCCGAATACGAGCTGGAAGGCAAGACCCGTGAAACCCTGATCGAACTGCGTCGCCAGTTCAGCGCCTGCCTGTCGGGCGTCAGCAAGCTACGCGCCTACCAGAAAGCCCTGGCCTCGGCCGAGGCGTTGGTGGTGTCGACCCGGCAAAGCATCCTCGGCGGCGAGCGGGTCAACCTTGATGTGCTCAACGCCGAGCAGCAGCTCTACAGCACCCGGCGCGACCTGGCCCAGGCGCGTTACGACTACCTGATGGCCTGGACCAAACTGCACTACTACGCCGGCAACCTGCGCGATACCGACCTGGCGCAAGTCGATGAGGCATTTGGGCCGGTGCGCAACCAGCCGTAGCGCCACCTGGGGCGTCATTGCGCTTTCTCGACAAGTCCAACAACAGAGAGGCACTACCGATGGGTATCTTTGATTATAAAAACCTCGGCACCGAGGGTTCCAAGGCGCTGTTCACCGATGCGATGGCGATCACGTTGTACACCTACCACAACCTGGATAACGGCTTTGCCGTGGGGTATCAGCACAACGGCTTGGGCGTTGGCTTGCCGGCGACGCTGGTCGGTGCATTGCTTGGCGGTTCCGACTCCCAAGGCGTGATTCCCGGTATCCCGTGGAATCCCGACTCGGAAAAAGCCGCCCTGGAAGCGGTACAACACGCCGGATGGACGCCGATCAGCGCGAGCACCCTGGGTTACGGTGGCAAGGTCGACGCCCGAGGCACGTTTTTTGGCGAAAAGGCCGGCTATACCACCGCGCAGGTCGAGGTGCTGGGCAAGTACGATGACGCGGGCCGTTTGCTCGAAATCGGCATCGGCTTTCGCGGTACGTCGGGGCCGCGGGAAAGCCTGATCAGCGATTCCATCGGTGATCTGGTCAGCGATCTGCTCGCCGCCCTGGGCCCCAAGGATTACGCGAAGAACTACGCCGGCGAAGCCTTTGGCGGTTTGCTCAAAACGCTTGCCGACTATGCCGGCGCCCATGGCCTGAGCGGTTCCGACGTGGTGGTCAGCGGCCACAGCCTGGGCGGGCTGGCGGTCAACAGCCTGGCGGAGTTGAGCGACCAGCAATGGTCGGGGTTCTACACGGACGCCAACTATGTGGCCTATGCCTCTCCGACCCAGAGCGCCGGCGACAAGGTGCTGAACATCGGCTATGAAAACGACCCGGTATTCCGTGCGCTGGACGGTTCATCCTTCAACCTGTCGTCCTTGGGCGTGCATGACAAACCCCACGAATCGACCACCGACAACATCGTCAGCTTCAACGATCACTACGCCTCGACGCTGTGGAACGTGCTGCCGTTTTCCATTGCCAACCTGCCGACCTGGGTGTCGCACTTGCCCAGCGGCTATGGCGACGGCATGGCCCGGGTTCTCGGATCCGGATTCTATGAGCAGATGAGCCGGGACTCTACGGTGATCGTCGCCAACCTGTCCGATCCGGCGCGGGCCACAACCTGGGTGCAGGACCTCAACCGTAATGCCGAGCCGCACAAGGGCAACACCTTCATCATCGGCAGCGACGGCAATGACCTGATCCAGGGCGGTAAGGGCGCGGACTTCATCGAAGGCGGCAAAGGCAACGACACCCTCCGCGACAACAGTGGCCATAACACTTTTCTGTTCGGCGGGCAGTTTGGTCAGGATCGGGTGATCGGCTATCAGTCAACCGACAAACTGGTGTTCACGGATGTGCAGGGCAGCCTGGATTATCGCGAGCATACCAAGGTGGTGGGTGGCGATATGGTGATCAGTTTTGGCGCGGATTCGGTGACGCTGGTGGGCGTGAGCAATTGGTCGGGGGAGGGTGTCGTGATCGGTTGAAACCGCGTTGGCACGCGGTTCAAAGGGTGGGAGCCGGCGGGCTCCCACATGTTTGATCGGGAGCGACAGGGAAGGATCAGTCTTCCTTGCGAACCGTGGCCACATCGCCGGCTTTGACGCGGATGTGCTTGCCAGCGATGTCGGTGAATTCATAGAAACCGTCGGCGGTATTGGTCTTCGGTATGTCTTTGGTTAAATACTGCGTGCCATTTTGTAATGTCACTACGGTTTGCGTCGCGCAACCGGCCAATACCAGAAAAGTGAGTGCAACCAGTGGCAGCCCCAAATTCTTCATGCTCATAACCCTTACCTTAACCCTGAAAAGTCCCGCTGCCTGCGGCTGCGGGCCATAAATGTTACGCGATCAACTCCCCCATCTGATCACTTTTATGCAAAAAGTTGCGTGCGCCATTTATCTATTACCGATTGCAACAACGCGTCTACGACGGCACTCTGTATGCATAACCAGTATTTGATCGCTGCGTACCATGGCCGACCCCCTCGAAGACCCCCTGTATTACCTGCATAACTTCCGCCAGGTGCTCGATTGGCTGGGGCAACGCTATGCCGATTTGCTCGATGCTGACGAAGCGCATTTCATTCAGCAATTCGACAGGTTGCCGCAGGCGTCCCAGGCATTGCTGGTGCGCATGGTGATGCGCAAGGGCGTGCATTTTCGCGCGGGCAAGCTCAATTACCTGGAGATCGGCTGCCCCCATGCTGCGGCGCGCCCGCTGAAGGCATTGGGTTGGATCGATGATCAGTGCCTGCTGGGTTTTGACGAACTGTTTGGGTTGCTGCAAAAGCGCGAGGTGCTGGGTGCGTTCCAGCCATGGATCGACCAGCCCAAGGGTAAGAAGGCCGACTGGCTTGAGCAGTTGGCGCCGCAGTTCACTGAGCAGCGCCGCTTTGCGCACTGGTGCCCCGAGCTGGATGACGTGCTCTACAGCCTCACCGTGATGGACTTGTGTGATCGCCTGCGATTGATGTTCTTCGGCAACCTGCATCAGGACTGGTCGGAGTTCGTGCTGGCGGACCTGGGTATCTACACCTACGAAAAGGTCGAGTTTTGTGCCGAGTCCCGCGGTTTGCGCAGCCGCGATGACGTGCAGGGGTTTCTGTTCCTGCACCAGTGCCAGCAAGCCTTTGAGTCCGCACAGGCGCTGGACGGCGTGCTGGCGCAGATCGCCATGTTGCAGACCGACAACCCTTGGCTGGAAAAACGCCGGGCCAAGCTGTTGTTCCAGGTCGGCCAGTATTGCGAGCGCAGTGCCGAGTTGGCGCTGGCCGAGCAGATCTACCGCGCCTGTGCTTATCCTGGCGCACGCTCACGCTTGATTCGCGTGCTGGAGCGCCAGGAAGACTACGCCCAGGCCATGGCCCTGGCATGCGCCGCCCAAGAGGCACCGGAAAGCCCTGCCGAGCAGCAACACCTGCTGCGTGTGTTGCCACGCCTGCGGCGCAAGTTGGGCGCGCCGGCCTTGCCCAAGGTCAAGCCGCGCGAAGTCACGCGCCTGGACCTGGCGCTGCCACTGCCGGAACCCTTGATGTCGGTGGAGTATTGCGTGCAGGCCCATCTGAGCGAGCCCGACGCGCCGGTGTACTACGTGGAAAACGGTCTGATCAATTCGCTGTTCGGCCTGTTGTGCTGGGAGGCGATCTTCGCGCCGCTGCCGGGGGCGTTTTTTCACCCGTTCCAGCGCGGGCCGGCGGATCTGCACAGCGAAGACTTTCATCAGCGCCGTGCGTCACTGTTCGCCGCCTGTTTCGAGCAACTGCGCGATGAACGCTACAAAAACACCATCCGCCAACGCTACGTGGACAAGTGGGGCATCCAGTCACCCTTTGTCTTCTGGAACCTGCTCAGTGAAGAGCTGCTGGAGCAGGCCTTGGAGTGCTTGCCCGCCGAACACTTGCACTACTGGTTCGAGCGGCTGCTGCTGGATATCCGCGCCAACCGCGCCGGTATGCCGGACCTGATCCAGTTCTGGCCCGCCCGGAAAACCTACCGCATGATCGAAGTCAAAGGCCCTGGCGATCGCCTGCAAGACAACCAACTGCGCTGGCTGGAGTTCTGTGGCGAGTACCAGATGCCGGTCACTGTCTGCTATGTGCGCTGGGCGCAGCCCGCTTGAGTTACACCGTGGCGGTGCGCGCCCTGTGTGAGTTCACGGCCAAGGTCGGCGACCTTGACCTGCGCTTTACACCGTCGCCCAGCGCCCAGGAAGGCATCGCCGGTCATCGCACGGTCGCCTCCCGGCGCAGTGCGCATTACCAGAACGAAGTGGCCCTGGAAGGCGAATACGAAGCGCTCAAGGTGCGGGGCAGGGCGGACGGTTACGACCCGGACAGCAACCGCCTCGAAGAGGTGAAGACCTATCGCGGCGACCTCGACGCCCAGCCCGCCAACCATCGGCTATTGCACTGGGCCCAGGTCAAGGTCTACGGCTGGCTGATGTGCCAGAAGCTCGGGCTTGCGCACATCGATCTGGCGCTGGTGTATTTCGATATCGTTGGCGAGGGCGAAACCTTGCTGAACCAGCGCTTTGCGGCCACCGATCTGCAACAGTTCTTCAACCAGCAATGCGCATTGTTTCTCGGTTGGGCGCGCCAGGAGATGCAGCACCGCGACGCCCGCAACCGCGCCGCGCAGACCCTGACGTTCCCTCACAGCGACTTTCGCCCCGGCCAGCGCTCCCTCGCAGAGTCGGTGTACAAGGCCGTCAGCACCGGACGTTGCCTGATGGCCCAGGCGCCCACCGGCATTGGCAAAACCGTCGGCACGATCTTCCCCATGCTCAAGGCCTTGGCCCCCCAGCAATTGGACAAGGTGTTTTTCCTCACCGCCAAGACCCCGGGCCGCAAACTGGCCCTCGACGCCGCGCAAGTGCTGTACGCCAGCAGTCCCGAGTTGCCGCTGCGCGTGTTGGAGCTGGTGGCGCGGGACAAGGCCTGCGAACACCTGGACAAGGCCT
>NZ_JAKNRV010000260.1:0-7456 GCF_023072625.1 Pseudomonas emilianonis | reverse complement strand
GATGGCCGCCGACCTGAGCCGCCTGGCCCCGGGCGCGAAGGCACACATCGACGCCAACCTGGCGGCCCTCAAGCAGCGCCTGCTCAAGCTCAACGCCGACAGCGAAGCACGGTTGGCCCAGGCGGATAACCTGAGCGTGGTCAGCTTGAGCGATCACTTTGCATATCTGCTCAGCAGCTTGAACCTGGAAGTGCTCGACACCGACGCACGCCCAGATGCCGATTGGACGCCCGAGGCCTTACAGCAATTGAGCACCCGCCTGAAGGACAACGAGGTGGCCGTGGTGCTGCACCATCGCCCGCCAAGTGAGGCGGTGAAAACCGCAGTGACGGCCGGCGGCGCGCAACTGCTGGTATTGAACGTCGACGGCGCCGACCCGGTGACAGAGCTGGAAACCAATGTGGATCAACTGATCACAACCCTCACGCGCTGATATCGGTTTGTGGCGAGGGCGCTTGCTCCCGCTGGGCTGCGAGCAGCCCCAGTAGAGTCAGCGTGTTTTTCCAGATGCAACTCCATGGCCGGTTTTAGGGCCGCTTCGCGACCCAGCGGGAGCAAGCTCCCTCGCCACAGGGTTAAACCACGTCTACCCCTACGTGAATGGCATCATGCCGCCAGAACTCCAGGTCGCAGTCGATCAAGCGCTGATGCTGGTCATAGTTGACCCGGGCGATGCGCAAGCCCGGGCTGCCCACCGACACGCGCAACGCGGCGGCGGCTTCCACCGGCAGTGAGGTCGGCACAATCTCGAAACGTACCCGCCCGTAGTGCAAGTCGTACTTGCGGGCGTACAGCTCGGTCATCGACTGGTTCAGGTCGCACGCCAGAATTCCCGGAAAATACTGCGGGTTCAGGTAGTGCTCCACATACAACACCAGACGCCCATCGATCCTGCGCCGGCGGCAGATCTGGATCACGCTGGACAGCGCCGGCAATTGCAGCCACGCGCATACCGCTGCCGACGCCGGTTGCAGCCGTGCGCTGATCACCTCGGTCGACGCCACGCGACCCTGGTCACTGACCATTGCGTGAAAGTGGCTGCGCTGCATCAGGTTGTAGGCCAGGCGCGGCGGCGAGACAAACCAGCCACGGCGCTCCTCGCGATAGATTTGCCCTTGGGCCTCCAGTTGTAACAAGGCTTCCCGCACCGTAATCCGGGTGGTACCAAACAACTCGCTGAGCTTGCGCTCGGCGGGCAGCTTGCTGGCTGGCGGCAACAGGCCGTGGTCGATCTGCTCTTGCAGCGCCAGGCCGATGGATGTCACCGCCTTGATTGCCTCATCACGCATCAACGTTACCTACCTGGACTAGACCAGCACCGTTCAGGTGCATAAATCGCTCGATATTTGGGCTTGTGCTTCTGCGTGCCAGCCTAGGCATTGCAGATGACCGACAGATGACAGCCCCTGTCGAGCCTTGCGACGAACCCTGCAATCCATCGGCCAAGTCCAAGGCCTGCGGGCGCTTTGGCATGGTCTACGCTAAACCTGCGCTGAGCGACATCGGCGCGCTAAAAACGACATCGACACGAAACTGTCATCCATCCCGCCTAGATTGGCTCAGGTATTGCTGACCTAGACCAACACCACCGCTAACGTTCATATAAAACGCCGCGTTGAAAACGCCCAAAGGAGCTTCGGATGAAACAGCTTTTCCTGGCATCACTGTTAGGCTCGACCATTGCCATGTGCACCGCCGCCATGGCCGCTGATACCGATCTAAAAACGCTCGAAGCCGCCGCGAAAGCGGAAGGCGCCGTCAACAGCGTCGGCATGCCCGATGACTGGGCCAACTGGAAAGGCACCTGGGACGACCTGGCCAAGACCTACGGCCTCAAGCACATCGATACCGACATGAGCTCGGCCCAGGAAATCGCCAAGTTCGCCGCCGAGAAAGACAACGCCAGTGCCGATATCGGCGACGTCGGCGCCGCCTTCGGCCCGATCGCGGTGAAACAGGGCGTGGTTCAGCCTTACAAACCAAGCACCTGGGCCCAGGTCCCGGATTGGGCGAAAGATAAAGACGGCAACTGGGCCCTGGCCTACACCGGCACCATCGCCTTTATCGTCAACAAAAAACTGCTGCACGGCTCGGACGTGCCAACCAGTTGGGCTGACTTGAAGGGCGGTAAATACAAAGTCTCCATCGGTGACGTGAGCACCGCCGCCCAAGCCGCCAACGGTGTCTTGGCCGCCGCCATCGCCAACAAGGGCGACGAAAAAAACCTGCAACCCGCCCTGCTGATGTTCGCCGACATCGCCAAGCAAGGTCGCCTGTCCCTCGCCAACCCGACCATCGCCACCATGGAAAAAGGCGAAGTGGAAGTCGGCGTGGTCTGGGATTTCAACGGCCTGAGCTACAAAGCCAAGATGGCCAACCCGGATGACTACGTGGTGCTGATCCCATCGGACGGTTCGGTGATTTCCGGCTACACCACCATCATCAACAAATACGCCAAGCACCCGAATGCCGCCAAACTGGCCCGCGAATACATCTTCAGCGACGCCGGCCAGATCAACCTGGCCAAGGGCAATGCGCGGCCGATTCGCGCCGAACACCTGACGTTGCCGAAGGAAGTACAGGACAAGCTGCTGCCGAACGAGCAATACAAGCGCGTCACCCCGATCAAGGATGCCGATGCTTGGGAGAAGAGCTCCAAGGCGCTGCCGCAGAAGTGGCAGGAAGAAGTCATCATCAATATGCAGTAATGCCTGAGCTGTAGATGCGGTCAGTGTGGGAGCAGGCTTGCCTGCTCCCACATGTGTTCCGGTTCCAACCGCAAACCCGATCCAACCCCATCTGTTGCGGAGCGTCTCCCCCTATGAAGCACAACGTCATCCTTGTGGTGCTCGACGGCCTGAACTTCGAGGTTGCCCGTCATGCCATGGGGCATCTGCAAGCCTACGTCGGCGCAGGACGCGCAGCACTGTACAAACTCGAATGTGAACTGCCGTCCCTCTCCAGGCCGCTCTACGAATGCATCTTCACCGGCGTGCCGCCGATCGACAGCGGCATCGTCCACAACCATGTCTCGCGCCTGTCCAACCAGCGCAGCCTGTTCCATTACGCCCGCGACGCCGGTCTCACCACGGCGGCGGCGGCCTATCACTGGGTCAGCGAGTTGTATAACCGCACACCCTTTATCGCCGCCCGCGACCGTCATACCGACGACAAGACGCTGGCGATCCAACACGGGCACTTCTACTGGCAGGACCACTACCCGGATTCGCACCTGTTCGCCGACGCCGAAAGCCTGCGCTGCAGACACGCGCCGAACTTGCTCGTGGTCCACCCGATGAACATCGACGACGCCGGCCACAAGCACGGCCTCGACAGCGCGCAATACCGCAACAGCGCACGCTCGGCCGACATCCTCCTCGCCGATTACCTGCAAGGCTGGCTCGACGCCGACTATCAGGTGCTGGTGACCGCCGACCACGGCATGAACAACGACCGCTCCCACAACGGCCTGCTGCCGGAAGAACGCGAGGTGCCGCTGTTCGTGCTCGGCTCGGCCTTCACTTTCGATCCCAACGCCACGCCCAGGCAAACCGAGCTGTGCGGCACCGTCTGCGCGTTGCTGGGCGTGCCCCACGACAAACCTGTCTGCCGGGAGCTGTTGAAGTGAGTGCCATGACCCGCAGTAAATGGCTGGCAATCCTCTGCCTGGTGCCCTTCGCACTGTTCTTCATCGTGTTTGAAATTGCCCCGCTGGCGTGGGTGATGATCAACAGCCTGCAATCGGAAGAGTTCGGCTGGGGCCTGGCCAACTTCAGCAAGATCTTCAGTTCGAAGTTCTACCTGCAGGCGATCCAGTACAGCCTGGAGATCAGCTTCTACTCCAGCGTGTTCGGCATCATCATTTCGGTGCTCGGCAGCTATTCGCTGCGCCGCGTGGATTCGCCGCTGCGCAACTTCGTCACCGCCTTCGCCAACATGACCAGCAACTTCGCCGGCGTGCCCCTGGCCTTTGCTTTCATCATCCTGCTCGGTTTCAACGGCAGTATCACCCTCATGCTCAAGCAAGCCGGGATCATTCAGGACTTCAACCTATACTCCAAGACCGGCCTGATCATTCTCTACACCTACTTCCAGATCCCGCTGGGCGTGTTGCTGCTCTACCCGGCCTTCGATGCGTTGCGCGAAGACTGGCGCGAGTCCGCCGCCCTGCTGGGTGCCAACGGCTGGCAGTTCTGGCGCCACATCGGCCTGCCGGTGCTGACCCCGGCGCTGCTTGGCACCTTCGTGATTCTGCTGGCCAACGCCCTCGGCGCCTACGCCACGGTCTACGCGCTGACCACTGGCAACTTCAACGTATTGCCGATCCGTATCGCGGCGATGGTCTCCGGCGACATCTCCCTGGACCCGAACATGGCCAGCGCGCTGGCCGTGGTGCTGGTGGCGCTGATGACCGTGGTCACCGTGGTCCATCAACTGCTGCTCAAGAGGAGCTACCATGTCTCGCGCTGAAGCCGGCCCGGCCTCCCTCTACCACCGGGTCGTGGTGTACCTGTTGTTCGCGATCCTGGTGCTGCCGCTGATCGGCACCTTTGTCTACTCCATTGCCAGCAGTTGGTCGGCAACCATCTTGCCGGCCGGCTTTACCGTGAAATGGTACGTGCAGCTATGGAGTGACCCGCGCTTTCTGATGGCTTTCGGCCAATCCCTGTTGGTCTGCGTCGGCGCGTTGATTTTGTCGGTGGTGCTGATCCTGCCGCTGCTGTTCGTGGTGCATTACCACTTCCCCAGGCTCGACGCGCTGATGAACATTCTGATCCTGCTGCCCTTTGCGGTGCCGCCGGTGGTGTCGTCGGTGGGCCTGCTGCAACTCTATGGCTCCGGGCCGCTGGCGATGGTGGGCACGCCGTGGATTCTGATCGGCTGCTACTTCACCGTGGCGCTGCCGTTCATGTACCGCGCAATCACCAACAACCTGCAAGCCATCAACCTGCGCGACCTGATGGACGCCGCGCAACTGCTCGGCGCCAGCACCTGGCAGGCGGCGATCCTGGTGGTGCTGCCGAACCTGCGCAAGGGCCTGATGGTGGCGTTGCTGCTGTCGTTTTCGTTCCTGTTCGGTGAGTTCGTGTTCGCCAACATCCTCGTGGGCACCCGCTACGAAACCCTGCAGGTGTACCTGAACAACATGCGCAACAGCAGCGGACACTTCACCAGTGCCGTGGTCATTTCCTATTTCTTCTTTGTGCTGGTGCTGACCTGGGCCGCCAACATCTTGAACAAGGACAAAAGCCAATGAGCTTCGTCAGCGTCCAACACCTGCAAAAAGGCTACGCCGGCACCCCGGTGTTCAGTGACATCAATTGCGAGATCGCCAAGGGCGAATTCGTCACCCTGCTCGGCCCGTCCGGCTGCGGCAAATCGACCTTGCTGCGCTGCATCGCCGGCCTGACGTCGGTGGACAGTGGCCAGATCCTCCTCGACGGCCAGGACATCGTGCCCCTGAGCCCGCAGAAACGGCAGATCGGCATGGTGTTCCAGAGCTATGCGCTGTTCCCCAACATGACCGTGGAACAGAACGTCGCCTTCGGCCTGCGCATGCAAAAGGTCAACGCCGACGACAGCCACAAACGCGTGCAGGACGTGTTGCAACTGGTGGAACTCAAGGACCTGGCCGGGCGCTACCCGCACCAGATGTCCGGCGGCCAGTGCCAGCGCGTGGCCCTCGCCCGCTCCCTGGTCACCCGCCCGCGCCTGTTGCTGCTGGATGAACCGCTGTCGGCGCTGGATGCGCGCATTCGCAAGCACCTGCGCGAGCAGATCCGCCAGATCCAGCGCGAATTAGGCCTGACTACGATCTTCGTGACCCATGACCAGGAAGAAGCGCTGACCATGTCCGACCGGATCTTCCTGATGAACCAGGGCAAGATCGTCCAGAGCGGCGATGCCGAAACCCTCTACACCGCGCCGGTGGATGCGTTTGCCGCCGGGTTCATCGGCAACTACAACCTGCTCGACGCGGACAAGGCCAGCCAACTGCTGCAACGGCCGATCAGCGGGCGCATCGCGATTCGCCCGGAAGCCATCGAACTGAGCCGCAGCGGCGAACTCGACGCCCTGGTGCGCAGCCACAGCCTGCTGGGCAACGTGATTCGCTACCGCATCGAAGCGCGCGGCGTGGAATTGGTGGTGGACGTGCTCAACCGCTCGGCGGACGATCTGCACCCTGACGGCCAGCGCCTGGCACTTTCCATCGACCCAAGCGCACTGTGTGAAGTAGCCTGAGCGGTATTGCATTAATGAGAGAGCGTAACGGATGGCATTGGTAATTTTTGATTTGGACGACACCCTGATCCACGGCGACTGCGCCACCCTGTGGAGCGAGCAGATGGGCCGCCTGGCCTGGGTCGACCCCGAGTCGTTCATGCGCAAGAACAACGAACTGATGGACGCCTACAGCCAGGGCAAGCTGGCCATGGAAGTGTTCATGGACTTCAGCCTGGAGCCGATGATCGGCCGCACGCCGGAGGAAATCGAGCATCTGGTGGAGCCCTGGGTCGAGGACGTCATCGAACCGCTGATCTACAGCGACGCCACCCGCACCATCGCCCGCCACCGCGCGAACGGCGACCGGGTCCTGGTGATTTCCGCGTCGGGCACCCACTTGGTCACGCCGATTGCGGCGCGTATCGGTATCGATGAAGTATTGGGCATTGAACTGGATGTTAGCCACGGCGTGTACAGCGGCCGTACCGTCGGCGTCCTGACCTACCGCGAAGGCAAGATCACGCGCTTGCTCGAATGGCTGGAACAGGAAGGTGAAACCCTGGAAGGCGCGTACTTCTATTCGGATTCGCGCAATGATTTGCCGTTACTGCTGAAAGTGGATCATCCGCAGGTGGTGAACCCCGACCCGGTGTTGCGCGAGCACGCCGAAAAAGCCGGCTGGCCAATCCACCACTGGGTCTGACTCAACCGAGATCCAAATGTGGGAGGGGGCTTGCCCCCGATGGCGGTGGATCAGTGAAGAATTCTTCATCTGACACACCTCCATCGGGGGCAAGCCCCCTCCCACATTGACCTTATTCCAATTCGAGGTCAGGTCAGGCTGGCGTCGATCACCAACACCAATTTCCCGGAAATCTGGTTGGTCGCAAGCTCAGCAAACGCCGCCTCGGCATCCTTGATCGGGAAGGTCTTGGCCAGTTGCGGGCTCAAGCGGCCTTCGGCAAACAACGGCCAGACATGCTGGCTCAGATCACTGAACAGGTCGGCCTTGAACTGATCGTCGCGGCTGCGCAGGGTCGAGCCGAGCAGTTGCACACGCTTGCCCAGTACTTGCGCCAGGTCCAACTGCGCCTCGCGCCCGCCCATCAGGCCGATCAGGCGCCAGGAAAACAGCCAGCCACTCCACTGCCACGGCTCATGACGCTGGCGGAAGATCTGCCAGGTCTTGATCGCCAGCAGCAACGGGAAAATGTAAGCGAAATAAACCAGC
>NZ_JAKNRV010000025.1:0-31043 GCF_023072625.1 Pseudomonas emilianonis | reverse complement strand
CGGGTCGGCGTTGCCGATGTCTTCACTGGCCATGCGCACCACGCGGCGCGCCAGGTACAGCGGATCACAGCCACCGTCGATCATGCGCGCGAACCAGTACAACGCGCCGTCGGGGTTGGAGCCGCGTACCGACTTGTGCAGCGCCGAAATCTGATCGTAGAACGCTTCGCCACCCTTGTCGAAGCGCCGGCGTGTGTCGCCGAGCAGGCTTTGCAGGAGCTCGACGCCAATTTCGCTGCCGTCCTCGGCCAGGTCGGACGCGTTCTCCAGCAGGTTGAGAAAACGCCGCCCATCGCCATCGGCGGCGCTGAACAGGATCTTGAAGCCTTCATCGCTGAGGCTCAACTGGCGCTTGCCCAAACCCTTGTCTTCGCTCAAGGCACGCTGCAGCAGCTTTCGCATCGCCGCTTCATCCAAGCTCTTGAGCACATACACCCGCGCCCGCGAGAGCAAGGCGTTGTTCAATTCAAAGGACGGGTTCTCGGTGGTTGCACCGATAAAAATCAGCGTGCCATCTTCGACATACGGCAAGAACGCATCCTGCTGAGACTTGTTGAAGCGATGCACTTCGTCGACGAACAGGATGGTGCGCTTGCCATATTGCCCGGCCTGCTGCTTGGCCACTTCCACCGCCTGGCGGATCTCCTTGACCCCGGCCAGCACCGCCGAGACCGTTTCGAAATGGGCATCCGAGACTTTCGCCAGCAGCCGCGCGAGGGTGGTTTTACCCACCCCCGGCGGCCCCCAGAAAATCATCGAGTGCAGCGCACCCTGCTCCAGGGCTTCGCGCAAAGGCTTACCGCGAGCGAGCAGGTGTTCCTGACCGACGTACTCATCCAGGTTGGTCGAACGCAAGCGTGCGGCCAGGGGTTGAGCGATCGGGGCACTTCGAAACAGGTCCATGGGCAGCGTTTGAAACCTCTAGGCAGGTTATTCCTGGATCACGTCGGCACCCTTGGGGATGTCGAACTTGAACTTGGAGGCGGGCACCGGCTCGTTGGCCTTGACCCCGGTGAACAGGATATTGGTGCGCTGGCCGACGCTGTCGACCAGTTGCATGTCATTGATCACACCGTTGCGGAACGACAGGCGCAGGCTGTCGAACAGCGTGTCCTTGGATTTCGGTTTGAGGGTGAAGTCGATCACATTGCTGGCTTGCTTGGAGGTGATGTCGAAACTGTCGCTGATTTTCGATACATCGCCCGACAGCAGCAGCGCAGGGGTTTGGTTCAGGCGCGGGTCGAGCTTCTTGATGGTCGCCTGTTCCAGGTCCGGGTCCCACAACGTGACTTTTTGGCCGTCCGAGACGATGGTCTGCTCATTCGGCGCGTCGGTCTTCCAGTAGAACAACCCTGGGCGTTGCACGGCCATTTCACCGGCGGTTTCCTGCAACTGGGTGCCGCCGCCGTCCAGGGTCAACTGGGAGAAGCGCGCAGTCAGGGTCTTGGATTTGTCGAGCAGGTTGGTCAGGCTGGCGACGGAGGCCGGATCAGCGTGAGCAGAAACAGCAGTCAGGGCCAGTGCCGGCAACAACAGCATGCGGATAAGACGCATGGGAGTCCTCATTGAGTCGTTAGGGCGCGCCGCGTGCTGCCACGCGGCGCGTGATCAGTCGCGCATCTGCCCGGGAGCGATGACTTCGCGCGAGCCGTTGGTGTTCATTGCGGTGACGACACCGGCATTTTCCATGGATTCGATCATGCGGGCGGCACGGTTGTAGCCGATTTTCAACTTGCGCTGCACGGCAGAGATCGAGGCGCGGCGGCTTTCCAATACGAAAGCCACGGCCTCGTCGTACAGTGCGTCGGTTTCGGCATCATCGTCGCCACCGCTGCCGCCGTCGAAGCCGCTGCCGGCTTCTTCAACACCCGCGAGGATTTCGTCGTTGTATTCCGGCGCGCCGCGCAGTTTCCAGGCTTCCACCACGCGGTGGACTTCATCGTCGGAAACGAACGCGCCATGCACGCGAATCGGCAGGCTGGTGCCCGGCGGCATGTAGAGCATGTCACCGTGGCCCAGCAGCTGTTCGGCGCCACCCTGGTCGATGATGGTCCGCGAGTCGATCTTGCTCGATACCTGGAACGCCATGCGCGTCGGGATGTTGGCCTTGATCAGACCGGTGATCACATCCACCGACGGCCGCTGGGTGGCGAGAATCAAGTGGATACCGGCGGCACGCGCCTTCTGGGCGATACGTGCGATCAACTCTTCAACCTTTTTGCCGACGATCATCATCATGTCGGCAAATTCGTCGACCACCACCACGATGGTCGGCAACTTGGTCAGCAATGGCGCTTCGTCGTGGATGTTTTCGCGCTTGTACAACGGGTCGGTCAGTGGCGTGCCGGCGTCCTGGGCTTCCTTGACCTTGGCATTGAAGCCCGACAGGTTGCGCACGCCCATCTTCGCCATCAGCTTGTAGCGCCGCTCCATCTCGGCAACGCTCCAGCGCAGGGCGTTGGCGGCGTCCTTCATGTCGGTGACGACCGGGCACAGCAGGTGCGGAATGCCTTCGTAGATCGACAATTCGAGCATCTTCGGGTCGATCATGATCAGCTTGGCGTCTTCCGGGCCGGACTTGAACAGGATCGACAGGATCATCGCGTTCACACCCACCGACTTACCCGAGCCGGTAGTACCGGCCACCAGCAGGTGAGGCATTTTCGCCAGGTCCGTGATCACCGGCTTGCCGCCGATGTCATGGCCCAGGGCCAGGGTGACCGGCGATTTGAAGTTGTCGTATTCCGGGGTCGACAGCACCTCGGAGAAGCGCACGATCTGGCGGTCTTCGTTGGGAATCTCGATGCCCACGGTGGTTTTGCCGGGGATCACTTCCACCACGCGCACGCTGGTCACGGCCAGGGAACGGGCAAGGTCTTTGGCCAGGTTGGAGATTCGGCTGACCTTGACCCCGGCCGCTGGCTGGATTTCGTAACGGGTAATCACCGGGCCGGGGTGGATCGAGTCCACCGAGACTTCAACACCGAATTCCTTGAGCTTGATTTCCAGCAAATGGCCGACGGCCGCCAGGGACTCAGGGGAATAGTTGAGTTGTTTCTTCTCGGCCGGGTCGAGAATCGAGATCGGCGGCAATGTGCCTTCGACCGCGCTGTCGACAAACAACGGCGCCTGTTTCTCTTTCTGCACGCGATGACTCGGCTCGGGAGCCTTGATCGGTGCCGGGGCGATGACCGGCGGCACCTGTTTCTCGCGGTCCGACATGTGCTTGCTCAGGGCTTGCTCGCGCTCGATCAGGCGTTCCTTGACCTTGGCTTGTTCACGCCGGTCCGGCGTGCTCGGGGCTACGACCTCGTTGACGCGGGTGTCCACCTCGCGCAGTTGGGCCACCATGCGCTTGCGCTCGACCCGAGCCGACCACCAGCGGTTGGCGGCGCCCTGGAACAGCTCCAGCAGGTCGAGGGTGATTTTGCCGGTCACGTCCATCACCTTGAACCACGACAGGTCGGTGAACACGGTGAGGCCAAACAGGAACAGCGCGATAAACATCAGCGTGCTGCCCTGGATATTCAGGGTCTTGCGGGCCAGGTCGCCGAGACTCTCACCCAACGCACCGCCTGCTCCCGCCGGCAGGCCGGTTGGGGCATGGAAATGGATATGCGCCAACGCCGCACCGGACAGCACCAGGAACACCAGGCCGATCAGGCGCCAGGAAAACAGCCAGCCACTCCACTGCCACGGCTCATGACGCTGGCGGAAGATCTGCCAGGTCTTGATCGCCAGCAGCAACGGGAAAATGTAAGCGAAATAACCCAGCACCATGAACAGGATATCGGCGCTGTAGGAACCGGCAGGCCCACCGAAGTTCTGCACGTCTTCGATCTTGCTGTTGTGGCTCCAGCCCGGATCGTCCTTGCCATAGGTGAGCAAGGCCATCATCAGGAACAGGCACAGGGCGCCGATGGCGATCAGTGCACCTTCCTTGAGCCGATAATGCAGGTGCTGACGCCAGGCCGGCACGACTGTTTTTTGTGTCGCGGTGGATTTCTTCAAAACGGGTCTTTTCCTGCGCCTTTAGCGCGTCCATCTGTTGAATGACTGCACACTGCCGCCCAATCCGAGCAGCTGAAAAATATACGAACGTCGTTAAATCTACCTTTAACACCGAGCGATTGACGAGTGAAACGGCGATAACGCCAGAATGCCCGCATTGTACGGGTTTGTGTCCCTGATGCCACGCACTTGCCCCTTGCGCGGCAGCCTGAACAATTCAAGTGTCACATACTGTTCAATTTGAGCACGCATTGTCTTTGCTGACAAAGGCTTATGCGCTGTTTCTAGCAATCCAGGCAAGGTTGGCAATTGGCCTGCATGGGGCAATCCCGAATACGACCACGTCTCTGAGAGAGAGTTGCAGAAACACCCGTTCACGCTAATCCACACCAATGCCCGATTCGGGCTGGCTCCCTGGCGCCGGGTCGACAATAATCAATCATCTACAGGGCAGGCCCCGTACCTGCCACTCCCCTCCCCTTCCGTAAGCCTGGATGCCATGCTGACCTGGTTACAACGCGACACCCTGACCTTCCCCCCGCTGGCCAAAGCCATGCGCGAACCCAATGGCCTGCTCGCCGCCGGTGGCGACCTGTCGGCCGAGCGGCTGATCCAGGCCTATCGCCACGGCTGCTTTCCGTGGTTCTCGCAAGGCCAGCCGATTCTCTGGTGGTCACCGGACCCACGCACCGTGATCTTCCCCGACGAACTGCACGTATCCCGCAGCCTGGGCAAATTATTGCGCCAGCAGCGCTACAGCGTGACCTTCGACCAGGACTTCGCCGCGGTCATCCAGGCCTGCGCCGCGCCACGCGCCTACGCAGATGGCACCTGGATCACCGAGGGTATCCAGAGCGCCTACCAGGAGCTGCACGCACGGGGTTACGCGCATTCGGTAGAGGTATGGGACAACGGCGAACTGGTGGGCGGCCTGTATGGGCTGGCGATGGGCCGGTTATTTTTTGGCGAGTCGATGTTCAGCCGCGCCGATAACGCCTCGAAGTTCGGCTTTGCCACACTGATCCGGCAGCTACAGACGTGGGGATTTGTGCTGATCGACTGCCAGATGCCTAACGATCACCTGCACAGCCTGGGCGCGCGCGCCATACCGCGCAGCGACTTCGCCAGTTTCCTGCGCGACTATCTGGACCAACCCAGCGCTGGACCGTGGGTTTCCTAGGCGACTTCCTCGCACCTGGCTTACACTTATTTCAAAGCTTATCCGAGGGTTGATCATGACCGAGCTGGCGCGATTGAAGTTTTATGCCACTCAAGCCCACGCTTGCAGCTATCTGCCCGACGAACAGGCCACCACGCTGTTCCTCGATCCCAGCCAGCCGATGGATGTGCATGTGTATGCCGACCTCTCGGAAATGGGGTTTCGGCGCAGCGGCGATCACCTGTACCGACCGCATTGCCAAAACTGCAATGCCTGCGTGCCGGCACGGATTCCGGCGGCGCAGTTTGTGCCAGACCGCAACCAGAGGCGCATCCTCAAGCGCAACGCGGACCTGACTGTCACAGCGGCCAACCCCAAGTACAGTGAAGAGTATTTCGACCTTTACCAGCGCTACATCGAACAACGCCATGCCGACGGCGATATGTTCCCACCCAGTCGCGACCAGTTTTCCACCTTTCTGGTGCGTGAACTGCCCTTCTCACGCTTCTACGAATTTCGTCTCGACGGGCGCTTGCTAGCCGTCGCCGTGACCGATTTGCTGCCCAATGGCCTGTCGGCGGTGTACACCTTTTATGAACCGGCCGAAGAACGGCGCAGCCTGGGACGTTTCGCGATCCTCTGGCAAATCGGCGAAGCCCTGCGCCTGGAACTGGAGGCGCTGTACCTTGGATACTGGATCAAAAACTGCAAAAAGATGAGCTACAAGACCCAATATCGACCCATTGAACTGCTGATTAATCAAAGATGGGTCACGCTTAACTAGAACCCCTTGGCTTAAACACCCTTTTTCGGGCACAATGCACGCCGCTTTTGCCTGGCGCAGTTGCACCGGGCCATTCACTGGATACCGAGGGCTTTACTGCATGTCGAAAGAAGACAGCTTCGAAATGGAAGGCACTGTCGTCGACACCCTGCCCAACACCATGTTTCGTGTGGAGTTGGAAAATGGGCACGTCGTAACCGCGCATATCTCCGGCAAGATGCGCAAGAACTACATTCGTATTCTTACCGGTGACAAAGTGCGCGTCGAGCTGACGCCCTATGACCTGAGCAAAGGGCGCATCACTTACCGCGCCCGTTAATCAAGTCAATACAAGACGCCCGGTTATGCCGGGCGTTTTTGTGTGCGCGCAGGATTTACCTCACACCCAAGCCCCCTCCCACACTGGATTTCCATTGTTCTGGCAATTGCATTTCAAGACAGCAAAAAGGCGCCTTTCGGCGCCTTTTGCGTAGTTGCAGAACAATCAGGCCATTTCGGCCGTGGTTTCGAACTCGAAGGTCAGCTCGCCGTCCTTCAGGTCGATATGCACCACGCCACCGTGGTCGGCAAGTTCGCCAAACAGGATCTCTTCGGCCAATGGCCGCTTGATCTTGTCCTGGATCAGACGCGCCATCGGGCGAGCGCCCATTGCCGCGTCGTAACCACCCTCGGCCAACCAATTGCGCGCCGCGTCCGTCACTTCCAACTGCACGCGCTTGTCTTCCAACTGCGCTTGAAGCTCGGTGAGGAACTTGTCCACCACGTTTTTGATGACCTCATGACTGAGGCGACCAAACTGGATAATGGTGTCCAGACGGTTGCGGAACTCCGGCGTGAAGCTCTTCTTGATCACTTCCATCGCATCGGAAGAGTGATCCTGATGTGTAAAGCCGATCGAAGCCCGCGCGGCGGTTTCAGCACCGGCGTTGGTGGTCATGATCACGATCACGTTGCGGAAGTCCGCCTTGCGCCCGTTGTTGTCGGTCAGGGTGCCGTGATCCATGACCTGCAGCAGCAGGTTGAAGACTTCTGGGTGTGCCTTCTCGATTTCATCGAGGAGCAATACGCAATGCGGCTGCTTGGTGATCGCCTCGGTCAACAGACCGCCCTGGTCAAAACCGACATAGCCCGGAGGTGCACCGATCAGGCGCGACACGGTGTGACGCTCCATGTATTCGGACATGTCGAACCGCACCAGCTCAATGCCCATGGCCTTGGCCAACTGCCGGGCCGCTTCGGTCTTGCCAACGCCGGTCGGACCGGCGAACAGGAACGAACCGACTGGCTTGTCCGGCGACTTGAGACCCGCCCGCGACAACTTGATCGCAGTGGACAACGAGTCGATGGCGGCATCCTGGCCAAACACGGTGAGCTTGAGGTCGCGCTCCAGGTTACGCAGCAGCTCTTTGTCGGAACTGCTGACGTGTTTTGGCGGAATCCGCGCGATCTTGGCCACTATCGCCTCGACCTGAGACACGTCGATGCGCTTCACACGCTTCTCGACTGGCTGCAGGCGCTGATAGGCACCCGCCTCGTCGATCACATCGATGGCCTTGTCCGGCATGTGCCGGTCATTGATGTAGCGCGACGCCAGCTCGGCAGCGGCACGCAGCGCTTCATCGGTGTACTCGACGCCATGGTGCGCTTCGAAACGCCCCCTGAGACCACGCAGAATACCGATGGTGTCCTCAACCGAAGGCTCGGACACGTCGACTTTCTGAAAACGACGCGCCAGGGCACGGTCTTTCTCGAAGATCCCGCGAAATTCTTGGAATGTGGTCGAGCCGATGCAGCGAATATCACCCGACGACAACAACGGCTTGAGCAGGTTGGAAGCATCCATCACCCCACCAGACGCCGCACCAGCACCAATGATGGTGTGGATTTCATCGATGAACAGGATCGCCTGCGGGCGTTTTTTCAGCTCGCCGAGCAACGCCTTGAAGCGCTTCTCGAAATCGCCACGGTACTTGGTCCCGGCGAGCAACGCGCCGAGGTCAAGAGAGTAGACGACGCTGTTGGCCAACAGGTCCGGCACCTGGTTGTCGACGATACGCTTGGCCAGGCCTTCGGCAATCGCGGTTTTACCCACGCCCGCCTCACCTACCAGCAACGGGTTGTTCTTGCGACGACGCGCGAGGATCTGCGCCACACGCTCAACCTCAGACTCGCGCCCCACCAGCGGATCGATCCGCCCCTGGCGCGCCAGCTCATTGAGATTGCTGGCATAGGCATCCAATGGATTGCCCGAAGAAGAAGACTCACCGCCCTCGTCGTCCTGCATATCCTGCTCACCCTCGGAATGTTCGCCGTGCCCAGGCACTTTGGAGATACCGTGGGCGATGTAGTTGACGACATCGATACGGGCAACGCTCTGCTGTTTCAGCAAAAACACTGCCTGGCTTTCCTGTTCACTGAAGATGGCGACGAGCACATTGGCGCCCGTGACCTCACGCTTACCGGAGCTCTGCACGTGGAAAACAGCACGCTGCAATACCCGCTGAAAGCCCAGGGTCGGCTGGGTTTCACGGTCCTCGTCATGCACGGGGATCAGTGGCGTCGTGGAGTCGATGAACTCCTGCAGGTCATGCTTGAGCTTGTCGAGATTGGCGCCGCACGCACGCAGAACGGTGGCGGCAGCTTCGTTATCCAAAAGTGCCAGCAGCAGGTGTTCGACGGTCATGAATTCATGACGCTTCGAACGAGCCTCCTTGAAGGCAAGATTGAGGGTGACTTCGAGCTCGCGGTTTAACATAGCTTCACCTCATACCCAAGTGGTCGGCGTTAACCGTCCTTCTCGATTTCACAGAGTAGCGGATGCTGGCTTTCCCTGGCGTACTGGTTGACCTGCATGGCCTTTGTCTCGGCGATGTCGCGGGTAAACACTCCACATACTGCCCGTCCTTCTGTGTGAACGGCCAGCATTACCTTGGTCGCCAACTCGCGGTTCAGGTTAAAAAACACCTCGAGCACTTCGACCACGAAATCCATCGGTGTGTAGTCATCATTGAACAAAACCACCTTGTACATCGGCGGCGCCTGTAGAGCAGGCTTAGCCTCCTGGACAGCAATGCCTGCAGAACCGTCGTCATCGTGTTCGTGATCCGGTCGATCCTGATTGAATGTTAGTCGAATCTGGCTGATTGCATGCATGGAAAGAAAGGTTCGTCAGTGGTTCAAATACAGTGGTGGGGGCGACCTGTCAGAATTTCAACTCTGACCCTTCGGTCACCTTGACTATCGGTAAATCAGTGTTACAACCAATAGAACCCACAGTGGGTAAAAAAGGTCCGCGCAGTCAACCTTATTATTCGGGTTAGGACGGATAAACTGGATGATACTCCAGTGATGGAGTCTGGTGCAGAGGGATATGGGTATGTCTGGCGTCAAGATCAGTGGCAAGGTCAAGTGGTTCAATAACGCCAAGGGATATGGCTTTATTAACGAAGAAGGTAAAAGCGAGGACCTTTTTGCGCACTATTCGGCGATCATCATGGAGGGGTACAAAACGCTGAAGGCGGGACAAGCTGTGAGCTTTGAAATCATTCAAGGACCGAAAGGGCTGCACGCCGTGAACATTGATGCAGTGAAAGTTGGAACACCGGAAAAGTCAGCAGCATCGCACGCTCATAAAGAAAAGAAACAAACGGCCTGATTCGCCGCCGAGCATGCAGTCTTGCAATACAAAAACGGCCACCCCAGTCAATCCGGGGTGGCCGTTTTTTATGCCACTTTGCTTACATATGCGAAATCAACGCATCGCCAAACCCCGACGAAGACAGCAACTTGGCACCGTCCATCAAGCGATGGAAATCATAGGTCACGGTCTTGGCCGAGATCGCGCCATTGGTGCCCTTGATGATCAAGTCAGCCGCCTCGGTCCAGCCCATGTGGCGCAGCATCATTTCCGCCGACAGAATCAATGAGCCCGGGTTGACCTGGTCCTTGCCCGCATACTTGGGCGCAGTACCGTGGGTAGCCTCGAACATGGCGATGGTATCGGACAGGTTGGCCCCCGGCGCAATGCCAATGCCCCCTACTTCCGCCGCCAGCGCATCAGAAAGGTAGTCGCCGTTGAGGTTCAACGTGGCGATCACATCGTATTCGGCCGGGCGCAGCAGGATCTGCTGAAGCATGGCATCGGCAATTGCATCTTTAACCACTACGTTCTTGCCGGTTTTTGGATTCTTGAACTGCATCCATGGACCGCCGTCGAGCAGCGTCGCGCCGAATTCTTTCTCGGCGATGCCGTAGGCCCATTCCTTGAAGGCACCTTCGGTGAACTTCATGATGTTGCCTTTGTGCACGATGGTCAGCGACTCACGATCGTTATCCACGACGTATTGCAGGGCTTTGCGCACCAGACGCTCAGTACCCTGCTTGGAGACCGGCTTGATACCGATGCCGCAATCCTGGTCGAAACGGATCTTGGTAACGCCCATTTCCTCCTTGAGGAACTTGATCACTTTGATCGCTTCTGGCGAACCGGCTTTCCACTCGATCCCGGCGTAAATATCTTCGGAGTTTTCGCGGAAGATGGTCATGTCCACGTCGCCAGGCTTCTTGACCGGGCTTGGCACGCCTTCGAACCAGCGCACCGGGCGCAGGCACACATAGAGGTCGAGCTGTTGGCGCAGGGCCACGTTCAACGAACGGATGCCACCACCGACCGGGGTGGTCAGAGGGCCCTTGATGGACACCACGTAATCCTTGACCGCGTCCAGGGTTTCTTGGGGCAGCCAGGTGTCCTGGTCGTAGACTTGGGTCGCTTTTTCGCCGGCGAACACTTCCATCCACGAAATTTTGCGCTTGCCGCCGTAGGCTTTTTCAACAGCTGCGTCGACCACCTTGATCATCACCGGGCTGATGTCGACGCCAATACCGTCACCTTCGATATAAGGGATGATCGGTTGGTCAGGAACATTGAGAGAATGGTCTGCATTGACGGTGATTTTGTCGCCGACTGCCGGAACCTGAATCTTCTTGTATCCCATGCTGAACTCCATCTATGGATTGAACATCTGGCTGCGTTCGAGCCTACTCCAGATAAATGACGACTGAAACCTCACGCCACGCTCATTTGCATCGAAAACAGCATATTTAGTTGCCTACTAGCTTGAAAGCAAAGGGAAAAGCGCCAATCTTGAGCACATCATGCGACTTTAGATGTAACGGGGTCCCTGCGACCTTTAGACCAATGGACGCCCCACCTTTTGTATGAGAGCTCGGCGTAAGCATAGCGACCTATGTATAATGCCGCCGCTGACCAAAGAGTCACGATGGCCGACCGCTTGCTTCTTCAATAGAAAGCATCGCCCTCCGCCTGAAAAAGCCGGACTAAACAATAGTCCACCCGCTTGACGCTCGACTGATGCAACCCAACATCACCGCGAAGAAATCTCGACCTTTCGCTCATGGATGACTTTGAACGAACGCGCTCTACCCGGCGCATCTCGAGTTTCTGCGCACGCTTTCAGCAAAGAAGAGAGTTAATCCGAATATGCCCACCCGCTCGAAGATCATCTACACCTTCACCGACGAAGCACCAGCCCTCGCCACCTATTCACTGCTGCCTATCGTAGAGGCCTTCACCGCTTCCGCTGATATTGCCGTGGAAACCCGCGACATCTCCCTCGCCGGGCGCATCCTCGCAAGCTTCCCCGAGCAACTGGGCGCCAAAGCCGTACCGGACCACCTCGCCGAACTGGGCGCCCTGGCCGTTACGCCTGAAGCCAACATCATCAAGCTGCCTAACATCAGTGCCTCGACCCCTCAACTGCAGGCGGCGATCAAGGAACTGCAGGCCCAGGGCTACGCCCTGCCGGACTACCCGGAAACCGTAACCACCGACGCGGAAAAAGAAACCCGCGCACGTTACGACAAGATCAAGGGCAGCGCCGTGAACCCGGTACTGCGCGAAGGCAACTCTGACCGCCGCGCACCGCTGTCGGTCAAGAACTATGCACGCAAGCACCCGCACAAGATGGGCGCCTGGGCTGCCGACTCGAAGTCCCACGTTGCTCACATGAGCCACGGCGACTTCTACGGCAGCGAAAAAGCCGTACAGATCGAGGCCGCCGACGCGGTCAAAATCGAACTGATCGCTAAAGACGGCACCGCGACCGTACTGAAGGAAAAGACTTCGGTACAAGCTGGCGAAATCATCGACAGCTCCGTGCTGAGCAAGAACGCCCTGCGCAGCTTCATCGCCGCTGAAATCGAAGACGCCAAGAAACAAGGCGTACTGCTGTCGGTTCACCTGAAAGCCACCATGATGAAGGTCTCCGACCCGATCATGTTCGGCCAGATCGTTGCCGAGTTCTATAAAGACGCCCTGACCAAGCACGCCACCGTGCTGGAGCAGATCGGCTTCAACCTGAACAACGGCATCGGCGACCTGTACGCACGCATCAAGGCCCTGCCGGCCGAGCAGCAAGCGCAGATTGAAGCCGATATCCAGGCGGTCTACGCCGCGCGCCCTGCCCTGGCGATGGTCAACTCCGACAAAGGCATCACCAACCTGCACGTGCCGAGCGACGTCATCGTCGACGCCTCGATGCCGGCCATGATCCGTGACTCCGGCAAAATGTGGGGCACCGACGGCCAACTGCACGACACCAAGGCCGTGATCCCGGATCGCTGCTACGCCACCATCTACCAAGCCACCATCGAAGACTGCAAGGCTCATGGTGCGTTCGATCCGACCACCATGGGCAGCGTACCGAACGTTGGCCTGATGGCACAGAAAGCCGAAGAGTACGGCTCTCACGACAAGACCTTCCAGGTCAAGGCTGACGGCGTCGTTCGCGTCACCGACAGCAAGGGCAACCTGCTGATGGAACAGCCCGTCGAAGCCGGCGACATCTTCCGCATGTGCCAGGCCAAAGACGCGCCGATCCAGGACTGGGTCAAACTCGCCGTCAACCGTGCCCGCGCCAGCAACACCCCGGCCATCTTCTGGCTCGACCCACAACGCGCCCACGACGGTGCGGTGATCGAGAAAGTCCAGACCTACCTGAAAGACCACAACACCGAAGGCCTGGACATCCGCATCATGTCGCCGGTCGACGCGATGAAGTTCACCCTGGAGCGCACCCGCAAGGGCCTGGACACTATCTCGGTGACCGGCAACGTACTGCGCGACTACCTGACCGACCTGTTCCCGATCATGGAACTGGGCACCAGCGCCAAGATGCTGTCGATCGTGCCGCTGATGAACGGCGGTGGCCTGTTCGAAACCGGCGCTGGCGGTTCGGCACCGAAACACGTGCAGCAGTTGCTGGAAGAAAACTTCCTGCGCTGGGATTCCCTGGGCGAGTTCCTGGCCCTGGCCGCATCGCTTGAGCATTTGGGTGTGACATACAACAACCCCAAAGCCCTGGTACTGTCCAAGACCCTGGACCAGGCCACCGGCCAGTTCCTCGACAACAACAAGTCGCCATCGCGCAAAGTCGGCAACATCGACAACCGCGGCAGCCACTTCTACCTGGCGCTGTACTGGGCCCAAGCCCTGGCCGCGCAGACTGAAGACACCGCACTGCAAGCGCAATTCGCCACACTTGCCAAGACCCTGGCCGCGAACGAGGCAACCATCGTTGCCGAGCTCAACGCCGTACAGGGCCAGCCAGTGGACATCGGCGGCTACTACGCGCCGAACCCGGAGCTGATCAGCAAGGTCATGCGCCCAAGCAACACGCTCAATGCGGCGATTACCAAGCTGAAGTAAGGTTGTAACGCTGCAAACAAGCCCCGGCCCAGTGCCGGGGTTTGTGTTTCTCCTCACCACTGATCCTGCGGCAGAAACCCGATCAACCTGTGGGAGCTGGCTTGCCTGTGATAGCAATGGATCAGTCCCTATTTCCGGCGACTGACACTGCGCAATCGCAAAGACGAACCGTCACACCGGCGCCACCTCAGGCGATACCGTATTCGCCCCTCCAGGATGCCTCGATCAGCGCCTGCATCCGCTGCTTGAACCAAGGCTCCCAGCCCGCTCGCTGCCTGAGCCACACGCCAAACTCAGGCAACTCCGGCAGACAGGCAAGGGCGTCGAGGCGCTTCAAGCCACTCACCTCGGCAATCCGAGGCAGCAACGTGACCCCAACCCCGGCCTGAACAGCTGAACGCAGTGAGACCAGATCCTCTGACTCATACACACAGCGCCAGGCGATGCCGGCCTCCTCCAACCGTCGAATAGCCAGGCTGCGAAAGGCACAGGGCGCCTTAAACAAGGCCAAAGGAATTTCTTGCCGCGCATCCAAGTGATCGATGCCCTCACCGACAAACCATCTCAAGGGCAAGGTTTGCAGGGGAGCTTCGCGGACTTCGGACAACTCGCCCATCATCAACCCGACATCAATACGCCCCTCATTGAGCGCGCCCAGCAACGGTATCGAACGCGCCACTTTCACACCCACCCGTACTGACGGCAATTGCAACGCAGCCGCCGCGATAATGCCCTGCAACACGCCCTCGCAGAAATACTCGGGAATACCGAGCGTAACAGACTCCTGCTGACGACTTCTATCGAACAGGCCGCCGACCTTGTCGTTGATATCCAGTATCTGCCGGGCATATGCGGTCAGTTGCTCACCATCCAGAGTCAGCAAGACCTGGCGATTATCCCGAACAAACAAATCGACACCCAGCAGATCCTCCAAACGCTTGATCTGCTGGCTAATTGCAGGCTGGGTCAGGCTCAAAACCTGTGCAGCGCGAGTAAAACTGCTCAGCTCAGCGACTTTGACAAAGCTGCGCAGCGACTGAATATCCAGATTGATTCTCATGGCACACCAAGACAGGTGGATGAATACCCCAAAAGCGCAATCTACTTGACCCGCGAATGATTCATCAAATACACCCCCACCCCAGACACAACAAACCCCAGAATCACCACCCCGCTCGGCACCTCACCCAAGACCAACGACGCCATGATCTGCGTAACAGCCGGGATCACATGGAATAAGTTAGTGGCCTTACTCGCCTCCCCCCGCCGAATCATCACATACAGCAGCGTCAGCGCACCCACGGAGTTCATCAGCGTGATCCAGGCCACCGACGCAGCGAAGGGCACCCACTCGGCCACCCGCATGGTTTCGGTGGTGTAAGCCAGCATCAACATGACGAGCGAAGCGGTGAGCATCTGAATAAAGCACCCCACCCACAGGTTGACCCCGCCGAGAAACCGCTTCTGATAGAGCGTGCCGAGCGTGATACCAACCAGTGCCAGGCCCACCGCGCCATAACCGCCGATTGACGCCTCGGGTCCAAAAAAACTGCTGGCCACAACAATGGCTACACCTGCGACACCCAGAATCGAGCCCGGCAGATCGCGCCAACTCAGTTGTTCGCCGAGAAAAAAGTAAGCGCCAATCACGACGAACACAGGCATCAGCCCGACAATCAACGCGGCCTGCCCGGCTGGAACCCCCTGACTGATGCCGGTGTACAGACCGCCGAACTGCAGGGCCTGCAAAAGCACGCCCACTACCGCCGCGTGAAGGTAGGGCGCGAGGCGCCTTGGCCATTCGGCCTTGACGGCGAGCGCGCCCCCCAGGAAGACCAGGGCAGCCAAGGCGAATCGGTAGAACGTCATGGTGAAGGGCTCACCATAACGAACCCCAAACGCTCCACCGATGTAGCCAGAACTCCACAGCAAAATGAACGCAATGGGCAGCGGGGATGTAAGACGTACCTCGTAGCTTTTGTGGGCAATCGGGTTCATGACATTTCTCCAGTGACGAGCGTTCTGGAGAGGTAAACTGCGCTGCCGCTGCGCCTGGGTAAAATCATAAAATGTCAGGCGCGACATGCAGTTTGCTTATGCACCCGCCCACATCGAGAGCCACTTATGACCTGGCAACCCCACATCACCGTCGCCACCATCGTCGAAGACAACGGCCGCTTCCTGATGGTCGAAGAACTCAAAGGCGGCCGCGCCGTACTCAACCAGCCCGCCGGCCACCTCGACCCGCACGAAACCCTGATCGAAGCCGCCGTGCGTGAAACCCTCGAAGAAACCGGCTGGGACGTCGAAGCCACCGGCATCGTCGGCATCTACCTGTACACCGCCCCGAGCAACGGCGTGACCTACCAGCGGGTCTGCTTCACCGCCAAGGCGCTGAAACACCACCCGGACTATCAACTAGACGACGGCATCGTGCGCGCCCGCTGGCTGACCCGTGACGAGCTGATGGCCCTGCGCGACACCTGGCGCAGCGAGCTGATCATCCGCTGTATCGATGATTATCTGGCAGGCTTTCGCCACAGTCTCGAATTGATCCGACCTTCTCTTTAGCCTTGAAGGCTTGGGCCTGTTAGAATCGCGTCCTTTTTCAAGACACCCGTTGAAACCCTATGCGTGATCCAGCCCCTTCTGACACACAAAAGAAGCGCGTCATCGTCGGTATGTCCGGCGGCGTGGATTCTTCCGTTTCCGCCGTTCTGCTCATGGAGCAGGGTTATGAGGTGGAAGGCCTGTTCATGAAGAACTGGGAAGAAGACGATGGAACGGAATATTGCACCGCCATGGACGACCTGGCAGATGCCCAGGCCGTGTGTGACAAGATCGGTATCAAGCTGCACACCGCCAATTTCGCGGCCGAGTACTGGGACAACGTGTTCGAGCACTTCCTGGCCGAATACAAGGCCGGCCGCACGCCGAACCCGGACATCCTGTGTAACCGCGAGATCAAGTTCAAGGCGTTCCTCGACTACGCCATGATCCTCGGCGCCGACTTGATCGCCACTGGCCACTACGTGCGCCGTCGCGATATCGACGGGCGCACCGAACTGCTCAAGGGCCTGGACCCCAACAAGGACCAGAGCTACTTCCTGCACGCCGTCGGCGGCGAACAGATCGCCATGACCCTGTTCCCGGTAGGCGAGCTGGAAAAGCCCGAAGTGCGCAGGATCGCCGAGCAGCACGACCTGGCCACCGCCAAGAAGAAGGATTCCACCGGGATCTGCTTTATCGGCGAGCGCCGCTTCAGCGACTTCCTCAAGCAATACCTGCCGGCGCAACCGGGTGAGATCAAAACCACCGAAGGCGAGGTCATCGGCCGCCACCACGGCCTGATGTACCACACCATCGGCCAGCGCCAGGGCCTGGGCATCGGCGGCTTGAAAGACGCCGGTGACGAGCCGTGGTACGTGCTGGTCAAGGACCTGGAACACAACGAACTGATCGTGGGCCAGGGCAATGAACACCCATGGTTGTTCTCCCGCGCGCTGCTTGCTTCAGACATCTACTGGGTCAACCCGGTGGACCTGAGCGCCCCGCGCCGCCTGACCGCCAAGGTACGCTATCGCCAGAGCGACCAGCCCTGCACCCTGGAAAAAACCGCCGACGGTTACCGCGCCACCTTCGATGACCCGCAGCGCGCGGTCACGCCTGGCCAGTCCGTGGTGTTCTACGATGGTGAGGTGTGCCTGGGGGGCGGCGTGATTGAAGTCGCCGAACCCTGGAGCAGCCAGGCATGAGCCCGACCCAGGAGCAACTGACGGCGCTTGGCGGGGTATTCCTCGCCGCTGTGCTGGTGGACAAGATCGCCAAGACCGGCCAGGTCACCGAAGCCGGCCTGACCTGCATGCTCGGCAGCCTGCTGATTCGCGACCCCAAGGACACCCTGGAAGTCTACGGCGGTGACGACCTGGCGCTGCGTGAAGGCTACCGTGCGCTGGTCGGCGCACTGGAACGCGACCCGAGCACCTTGCAGCGCGAACCGCTGCGCTACGCCCTGTCGATGCTCGGCCTCGAGCGCCAACTGGCCAAGCGTGACGACCTGCTGGAGACCATCGGCAAGCGCCTGCCCCAGATCCAGTCCCAGGTTGAACACTTCGGTCCGGCCCACGAAAACGTCATCGCCGCTTGCGGCGCGCTGTACCAGGACACCTTGAGCACATTGCGCCAGCGCATCCAGGTGCATGGCGATATGCGCAACCTGCAACAACCGAACAACGCCTCGAAGATCCGCGCCCTGCTCCTGGCCGGTATTCGTTCGGCGCGGTTGTGGCGCCAATTGGGTGGTCATCGTTGGCAGTTGGTCATCAGCCGTCGCAAATTGCTCAAAGAGCTTTACCCGTTGATGCGCAACGAATAAGTCGCAGCCACGGGCTATTTTCAAGCCGTTACGCGTAATACGCCGGTCAGTTGGCAACGGACCGGCGGATTTTTTCATGTATGATACGCGCCCCATTTCGTTGCCCGACTGTCCGAGAACACCCCATGCAGCTCTCTTCGCTCACTGCGGTTTCCCCTGTTGACGGCCGCTACGCCGGCAAGACCCAGGCCCTGCGCCCGATTTTCAGTGAATACGGCCTGATCCGTGCCCGCGTACTGGTTGAAGTGCGCTGGCTCCAGCGCCTGGCCGCTCACCCTGCCATCAGTGAAGTGCCGGCGTTCTCCGCCGAAGCCAACGCTGCATTGAACACCCTGGCGGAAAACTTCTCTCTGGAACACGCCGAGCGTGTCAAAGAGATCGAGCGCACCACCAACCACGACGTCAAAGCCATCGAATACCTGCTCAAAGAGCAAGCGGCCAAGCTGCCGGAACTGGCCAAGGTCAGCGAATTCATCCACTTTGCCTGCACCAGCGAGGACATCAACAACCTGTCCCACGCGCTGATGCTGCGCGAAGGCCGTGATGACGTGATGCTGCCGCTGATGCGCCAGACCGCCGAAGCCATCCGCGAACTGGCGATCCGCTTCGCCGCTGTGCCGATGCTGTCGCGCACCCACGGTCAACCGGCCTCGCCGACCACCCTGGGTAAAGAACTGGCCAACGTGGTGTACCGCCTGGAGCGCCAGATCGCTCAAGTCGCTGCCGTCCCGCTGCTGGGCAAGATCAACGGCGCCGTAGGAAACTACAACGCCCACCTGTCGGCCTACCCGGAGATCGATTGGGAAGCCAACGCCCGCGCCTTCATCGAAGACGAACTGGGCCTGGGCTTCAACCCGTACACCACGCAGATCGAACCGCACGACTACATCGCCGAGCTGTTCGACGCGATTGCGCGCTTCAACACCATCCTGATCGACTTCGATCGCGATGTCTGGGGCTACATCTCCCTGGGCTACTTCAAGCAGCGCACCATTGCCGGTGAAATCGGTTCCTCGACCATGCCGCACAAGGTCAACCCGATCGACTTCGAAAACTCCGAAGGCAACCTCGGCATCGCCAACGCACTGTTCCAGCACCTGGCCAGCAAGCTGCCAATTTCCCGCTGGCAGCGCGACCTGACCGACTCCACCGTACTGCGCAACCTCGGCGTGGGCTTTGCCCACAGCGTGATCGCCTACGAAGCCAGCCTCAAAGGCATCAGCAAGCTGGAACTCAACGAGCAGAAAATCGCCGCTGACCTGGACGCATGCTGGGAAGTACTGGCCGAGCCGATCCAGACCGTGATGCGCCGCTACAACATCGAAAACCCCTACGAGAAGCTCAAAGAGTTGACGCGCGGCAAAGGCATCAGCCCTCAGGCACTGCAAACTTTCATCGACGGCCTGGACATGCCCGCCGCTGCCAAGGCCGAGCTGAAACTGCTCACCCCGGCCAACTACATCGGCAACGCCGTGGCCCAAGCCAAGCGCATCTGATTACCGCAAGCCCCTTTGAGACGCCCGGCCGCGCCGGGCGTTTTTATTCCAGTCTGAAAAGTGCTTTTTTTCAATAGGTTACACATGAATCCTGATATCCCTCTTCAACTTCTGGGCGGCATCACGGCACGGGAATTCCTGCGCGACTACTGGCAGAAAAAACCGCTGCTGATCCGTCAGGCCATTCCTGATTTCGAAAGCCCGATCGACGCCGACGAACTGGCCGGCCTGGCCTTGGAAGAAGAAGTCGAGTCGCGCCTGGTGATCGAACACGGCGAGCGTCCGTGGGAACTGCGCCGCGGCCCGTTCGCCGAAGACACCTTCAGCACCTTGCCCGAGCGCGAGTGGACCCTGCTGGTGCAGGCGGTCGACCAGTTCGTGCCGGAAGTCGCCGAACTGCTCGAGCAGTTCCGCTTCCTGCCTAGCTGGCGCATCGACGACGTGATGATCAGCTTCGCCGCGCCCGGCGGCAGCGTGGGCCCGCACTTCGATAATTACGACGTGTTCCTGCTGCAAGCCCACGGCAAGCGCAACTGGAAGATCGGCCAGATGTGCGGCTCTGAAAGCCCGATGCTGCAACACGCCGACCTGCGTATCCTCGCCGAATTCGAAGAGAGCGCCGAATGGGTGCTGGAACCGGGCGACATGCTCTACCTGCCGCCACGCCTGGCCCACTACGGCATTGCAGAAGATGACTGCATGACCTACTCGGTAGGCTTCCGTGCGCCAAGCGCTGCCGAAGTGCTGACCCACTTCACCGACTTCCTGAGCCAGTACCTGACCGACGAAGAGCGTTACACCGACGCGGATATTCAGCCAGTCAGCGACCCGCACCAGATCCAGAGCGACGCCCTCGACCGTCTCAAAAGCCTGCTGGCCGAGCACATGAGCGACGAGCGCATGCTGCTGACTTGGTTCGGCCAGTTCATGACCGAGCCGCGCTACCCGGAACTGGTCGCAGGCCCAGAAGAGCTGCAGGAAGAAGACGTGGTCGGCAGCCTGGAAGACGGCGGCGTACTGATCCGTAACCCAAGCGCGCGCATGGCCTGGTCCGAAGTGGACGACGACCTGCTGCTGTTTGCCAGCGGCCAGAGCCGTTACCTGCCGGGCAAGCTGCGCGAACTGCTGAAAATGATCTGCGCAGCCGACGCCCTGCACATCGACAACCTCAGTGAATGGCTGGCGGACGAAGATGCCCGCGACCTGCTGTGCGAACTGGTCAAGCAAGGAAGCCTGGGGTTTGCCGATGAATAAGATTCACGTAAGTGTCGCGGACTGGCATAAGGATATCGCCGAGATTCGGCGCATTCGTGAAGCGGTATTTATCGCCGAACAATCGGTTCCACCCGAACTGGAATGGGACGCAGACGACGCTGACGCCGTGCACTTCCTCGCGTTCGAGGGCGACTTTCCAATTGGCACCGCGCGCCTGCTGCCCAGCGGCGAGATCGGCCGCGTGTCGGTCCTCAAGGACTGGCGCGGGCTGAAAGTCGGCGACAAGCTGATGGAAGCGGTGATCGGCGAAGCCGAAAAACGCGGCCAGCGCAAACAGTTCCTCAGCGCACAGGTCTACGCCGCGCCGTTCTATGAGCGACTGGGCTTCAAGATTGTCAGCGAGGAATTCCTTGAAGTCGGGATTCCGCATGTCGATATGGTGCGCGAGGGCTGATCCGGGACCGCGTCGCGGCTATCGGGGGCAAGTCGAATCGTCGCACCGCCCCTCCCACACTTGACCGCATTCCAAGGGATGTCTCGGTCAAAATGTGGGAGAGGGCTTGCCCCCGATAGCTATTTCAGCAACACCAAAAATACCCTGCCCCGCCAGGGTGTTTTGCCGTCTACGATTCAACTTGCGACCCGCCAGGCCGACAAACTGGCACTATCAAGCCTTATGACTCGCAGAGATAACGGACATGTCCCTACGCACCCTGCTCACAGCCCTCCTCCTGACCGCCAGCTTCACGGCAGTGGCCGACACCGAAGTCGTCAACCTGAGCAACCGCACCAGCGCCGACCTGCTGCCCGTGGCGCAGAACTTCCTCGGTAAAGATGGCACCGTCAGCGCCTACGGCAATCAACTGATCGTCAATGCCGACCCTGCCAAGATCCAGGGTCTGCGCGCCCTGCTCGCGCAATTGGACACACCGGCCAAGCGCCTGCTGATCACCGTCGACACCAACGAAAACAACCAGCAAAACAGTGGCGACAGTCAAACCCGCATCATCAGCTACGGTACCGCCAGCCGCGACGGCGGGATCCAGCAGATCCAGGCCAGTGAAGGCGTGCCCGCACTGATCCAGGTGGGCCAGAGCGTGCCGCTGACCACCACCCAGCCCGATGCCTATGGCCGCCCGCAAAACCAGACCCAGTACCGCAACGTCACTCAAGGCTTCTACGTGACCGCCAGCGTGACAGGCGACACCGTACACCTGGCGATCAGCACCAACCGTGACCGCATGAGCCAGGAGCGTCCCGATGTAGTGAACGTGCAGAGCACCGACACAAGCGTCAGCGGTCGCCTGGGCGAGTGGATTCCGCTGGCCGGCATCAATCGCGAAACCCAGGCCGACAAAACCTCTCAAACCCGCACCTACACTACCCAGGGCCGCGACGACCTGACTTTACGCGTTAAAGTCGAGACCTTGAACTGAAGCACCAATAACTGACTGACGAGTCGTATGAGACTAAAGATGTAGTGCCAGAAAAAAAGCACTACAAAACATTTGACGATCCAAAAAAGCATGGGCATGATGGCCTCGCTCCCGCTAATCAGAGGCCCTGGCAAGGGCCTTCGGATCGTCACTCTAAGTTACCCACCTGAGCCGATTCGTGTCTGTACCGCCCACAAGGTGTGTTTGACGAGGTTGCGACTGGAACGAAGTTGTCCCGAGGGACGGAAGCTAACCAGGTAACGCGGCTACACACTGATGGATCGCCCAAAGGCCCACGACGCCCGAAGACCGTTCGCAGTTCGCCCTTACCTGCCCAACTCCCCTCTCGCCCTTCGTTCATCCCGTCGCCTCCCCGCCAGACTTGACTTGAACACCGGTGCTTCTGGTCAGCGAGCAGCCATGCCCACGCACTGTATACGTGGCTGGCAAACGGAATTTTCCACCCAGACCTATGCGACGAGGTTTATCTCCATGGCACTGACACGCGAACAGCAAATTGCAGCCCTTGAAAAAGATTGGGCTGAAAACCCACGCTGGAAAGGCGTGACCCGCGCTTACTCCGCTGCTGACGTCGTCCGCCTGCGCGGCTCGGTTCAACCTGAGCACACCTTTGCAAAACTCGGCGCCGAGAAGCTGTGGAACCTGGTCACCCAGGGCGCCAAGCCTTCCTTCCGTCCCGACAAAGATTTCGTCAACTGCATGGGCGCCCTGACCGGTGGCCAGGCAGTACAACAGGTAAAAGCCGGTATCCAGGCGATCTACCTGTCCGGCTGGCAAGTGGCTGCGGACAACAACTCCGCCGAATCCATGTACCCCGACCAATCGCTGTACCCGGTGGACTCCGTGCCAACCGTGGTCAAGCGCATCAACAACTCGTTCCGTCGCGCCGACCAGATCCAGTGGAAAGCCGGTAAAGGCCCGGGTGACGAAGGCTACATCGACTACTTCGCACCGATCGTGGCTGACGCCGAAGCCGGTTTCGGCGGCGTGCTGAACGCCTACGAGCTGATGAAGAGCATGATCGAAGCAGGCGCCGCCGGCGTTCACTTCGAAGACCAACTGGCCTCGGTAAAAAAATGCGGCCACATGGGCGGCAAAGTACTGGTACCGACCCAGGAAGCCGTGCAGAAGCTGACCGCTGCCCGTCTGGCTGCTGACGTTGCCGGTACACCGACCATCATCCTGGCCCGTACCGACGCCAACGCTGCCGACCTGCTGACTTCGGACTGCGACCCATACGACCAACCGTTCGTCACTGGCGAGCGTACCCAGGAAGGCTTCTACAAAGTGCGCGCCGGTCTCGACCAGGCCATCGCTCGCGGCCTGGCCTATGCCCCTTACGCCGACCTGATCTGGTGCGAAACCGCCAAGCCGGACCTGGCAGAAGCCCGTCGCTTCGCTGAAGCGATCAAAAAGGAATACCCAGACCAACTGCTGTCCTACAACTGCTCGCCTTCCTTCAACTGGAAGAAAAACCTGGACGACGCGACCATCGCCAAGTTCCAGCGCGAACTGTCCGCCATGGGTTACAAGCACCAGTTCATTACCCTGGCTGGCATCCACAACATGTGGCACAGCATGTTCAACCTGGCGCACGACTACGCCCGCAACGACATGACCGCCTACGTGAAGCTGCAGGAGCAGGAATTCGCTGACGCCTCCAAGGGTTACACCTTCGTGGCTCACCAGCAGGAAGTGGGCACCGGCTACTTCGACGACATGACCACCGTGATCCAGGGCGGCACCTCGTCCGTGACCGCGCTGACCGGCTCGACCGAAGAAGAACAGTTCCACTGAGTGACTGAGCAAACGGCCATTGCGGGCACGGTAAAAAGCTAACCGCAATGCCGCTCGATCTACGCCCCGACTGGTTCGGGGCGTTTTTTTGCCCGAAAAAACTCCCCCCGACACCACGCAAATCAAAAATGTGGGAGGGGGCTTGCCCCCGATTACGGTGTGTCAGTCAATACTTCGTTGCTGATCCACCGCAATCGGGGGCAAGCCCCCTCCCACATCGGGAAATGCGTCCAACCTGAAAATTTTGGGCAAAATATTGATCCAAAGCGGTATTTTGTTCAGATAAATCAGCTAAAAGATCCGCACCGGCAACTAGCGGTATTCAAGCAAGTAACGACAACTTCCTGCGCCGCACCACAACCATCCGCTTAACGCCCACCCAAACAACATTCATTATCATTTGGACCATGAAAGCGTCGTTACAGGTTAAACAAAACATATTTGATAAAAAGCCCGCTAATGCCCGTAAATCAAGGGCTGCAGCCTCAAGGAGGTGTACTATGTGCTTATTCCACCGAATAATTTCGCTATAGGAATTTTACTTGCCCGGTGTTTAGCCATAAAATCACCGCGATTGATTCCGCTGCGACATATCGTCACTGCATTGTTACTTTTTCGAGCTCAGAGACCTTTGCTCTCTGTTAAGGATTACCAGCATGACCGAAGCGACAGGACTCATGGCCCACAACTGGGGCTTTGCCATTTTCCTCCTCGGTGTTGTCGGCCTCTGTGCCTTCATGCTCGGCGTCTCCAGCCTACTCGGGTCAAAAGCCTGGGGCCGCAGCAAAAACGAACCGTTCGAGTCCGGCATGCTGCCCACAGGTGGCGCCCGCTTGCGGCTCTCAGCCAAATTCTATCTGGTCGCGATGCTGTTCGTGATCTTCGATATCGAAGCCCTCTTTCTCTTTGCCTGGTCTGTGTCCGTCCGCGAAAGCGGCTGGACCGGATTCGTCGAAGCCCTCGTTTTCATAGCAATTCTGTTGGCAGGCCTTGTCTACCTATTTCGAGTGGGCGCCCTTGATTGGGCTCCGGAAGCTCGTCGCAAGCGGCAAGCGAAGCTGAAACAATGAGGCTTTGGCGATGCAATACAATCTCACAAGGATCGACCCGGATGCTCCTAACGAGCAGTACCCCATCGGCGAACGGGAAACCGTTTCCGATCCGTTAGAAGACCAAGTCCACAAAAACATCTACATGGGCAAGCTGGAAGACGTGCTGAGCGGCGCGGTCAACTGGGGGCGTAAAAACTCCCTGTGGCCGTACAACTTCGGTCTGTCCTGCTGCTACGTGGAAATGACCACCGCCTTCACGGCGCCCCACGACATCGCGCGCTTTGGCGCCGAAGTGATCCGGGCATCGCCGCGTCAGGCGGATTTCATGGTTATCGCCGGAACCTGCTTTATCAAGATGGCGCCGATCATTCAGCGTCTCTACGAGCAAATGCTCGAGCCGAAGTGGGTTATCTCCATGGGTTCGTGCGCCAACTCCGGTGGCATGTACGACATCTATTCCGTTGTTCAGGGGGTGGACAAATTCCTGCCCGTGGACGTCTACGTGCCTGGCTGCCCGCCCCGCCCTGAAGCATTTTTGCAAGGCTTGATGCTGTTGCAGGAATCGATTGGCAAGGAGCGTCGCCCACTTTCCTGGGTTGTCGGAGATCAAGGCGTTTACCGCGCCGAGATGCCGTCACAAAAGGAACAGCGCCGCGAACAGCGTATTCAGGTCACCAACCTGCGCAGCCCCGACGAAGTCTGATCCAGAGCCGCTTCTTTTATAGAACGAAAACCTGGCTTCATTCTTTACGTTGACCGAAAGCGATAAAAAACCATGACTACAGGCAGTGCTCTGTACATCCCGCCTTATAAGGCAGACGACCAGGATGTGGTCGTCGAACTCAATAACCGTTTTGGCCCTGACGCCTTCACCGCCCAGGCCACACGTACCGGCATGCCGGTGCTGTGGGTGGCGCGCGCCAAGCTCGTCGAAGTCCTGAGCTTCCTGCGCAACCTGCCCAAGCCATACGTCATGCTCTATGACCTGCATGGCGTGGACGAGCGCCTGCGCACCAAGCGCCAGGGACTGCCGAGCGGCGCCGATTTCACCGTGTTCTACCACCTGATGTCGCTGGAACGTAACAGCGACGTGATGATCAAGGTCGCCCTGTCCGAGAGCGACCTGAGCGTGCCGACCGTGACCGGTATCTGGCCAAACGCCAACTGGTACGAACGCGAAGTGTGGGACATGTTCGGCATCGACTTCCCAGGCCACCCGCACCTGTCGCGCATCATGATGCCGCCAACCTGGGAAGGTCACCCGCTGCGCAAGGACTTCCCTGCCCGCGCCACCGAATTCGATCCGTTCAGCCTGACGCTTGCCAAGCAGCAGCTTGAAGAAGAAGCCGCGCGCTTCCGTCCGGAAGACTGGGGCATGAAGCGTTCCGGCACCAACGAGGACTACATGTTCCTCAACCTGGGCCCGAACCACCCTTCAGCGCACGGTGCCTTCCGCATCATCCTGCAACTGGACGGCGAAGAAATCGTCGACTGCGTGCCTGACGTCGGTTACCACCACCGTGGTGCCGAGAAGATGGCCGAGCGTCAGTCCTGGCACAGCTTCATCCCGTACACCGACCGTATCGACTACCTCGGCGGCGTGATGAACAACCTGCCTTACGTGCTCTCGGTCGAGAAGCTGGCCGGCATCAAGGTACCGGACCGCGTCGATACCATCCGCATCATGATGGCCGAGTTCTTCCGGATCACCAGCCACCTGCTGTTCCTGGGTACCTATATCCAGGACGTCGGCGCCATGACCCCGGTGTTCTTCACCTTCACCGACCGTCAGCGCGCCTACAAGGTCATCGAAGCCGTCACCGGTTTCCGCTTGCACCCGGCCTGGTACCGCATCGGCGGTGTGGCCCATGACCTGCCCAATGGTTGGGAGCGCCTGGTCAAGGAATTCATCGACTGGATGCCCAAGCGTCTGGACGAGTACCAGAAAGCCGCCCTGGACAACAGCATCCTCAAGGGCCGCACCATCGGCGTCGCTGCCTACAACACCAAAGAGGCCCTGGAATGGGGCGTCACCGGTGCAGGCTTGCGTTCCACCGGTTGCGATTTCGACCTGCGTAAAGCGCGCCCGTACTCCGGCTACGAGAACTTCGAATTCGAAGTCCCGCTGGCGGCCAACGGCGATGCCTACGACCGTTGCATCGTGCGCGTCGAAGAAATGCGCCAGAGCCTGAAAATCATCGAGCAGTGCATGCGCAACATGCCGGCCGGCCCGTACAAGGCGGATCACCCGCTGACCACGCCGCCGCCGAAAGAGCGCACGCTGCAGCACATCGAAACCCTGATCACGCACTTCCTGCAAGTTTCGTGGGGCCCGGTCATGCCGGCCAACGAATCCTTCCAGATGATCGAAGCGACCAAGGGTATCAACAGTTATTACCTGACGAGCGATGGCGGCACCATGAGCTACCGCACCCGGATTCGTACTCCAAGCTTCCCGCACTTGCAGCAGATCCCTTCGGTGATCAAAGGCGAGATGGTCGCGGACTTGATTGCGTACCTGGGTAGTATCGATTTCGTTATGGCCGACGTGGACCGCTAAGCATGAATAACACGCTTATCCAGACAGACCGTTTCACCTTGAGTGAAACCGAGCGCTCGGCCATCGAGCACGAGCTCCATCACTACGAAGACCCGCGCGCGGCGTCGATAGAAGCCTTGAAGATCGTCCAGAAGGAACGTGGCTGGGTGCCGGACGGCGCCCTCTACGCCATCGGCGAGATCCTCGGCATCCCCGCCAGCGATGTTGAAGGCGTGGCCACGTTCTACAGCCAGATCTTCCGCCAGCCCGTGGGCCGCCACATCATTCGCGTATGCGACAGCATGGTCTGCTACATCGGTGGTCACGAGTCCGTGGTCAGCGAGATCCAGAACAAGCTGGGCATCGGCCTCGGCCAAACCACCCCGGACGGCCGCTTCACGCTGCTGCCGGTGTGCTGCCTGGGCAACTGCGACAAGGCGCCGGCGTTGATGATCGACGACGACACATTCGGTGACGTGCAGCCTGCTGGCGTGACCCAATTGCTCGAGGGCTACCCATGACGCTGACTTCCTTCGGCCCGGCCAACCGCATCAAGCGGTCGCCCGAGACTCACCCGCTGACCTGGCGCCTGCGTGACGATGCCGAGCCTGTATGGCTCGAGGAATACCAGGCCAAGAACGGTTACGCGGCTGCGCGCAAAGCGTTTGCCGACATGGCTCAGGACGATATCGTCCAGACGGTGAAGGACGCCGGCCTCAAGGGCCGCGGCGGTGCAGGCTTCCCCACTGGCGTGAAGTGGGGCCTGATGCCCAAAGACGAATCCATCAACATCCGCTACCTGCTGTGCAACGCGGATGAAATGGAGCCGAACACCTGGAAAGACCGCATGCTGATGGAGCAACTGCCCCATCTGCTGATCGAAGGCATGCTGATCAGCGCCCGCGCGCTGAAAACCTACCGTGGCTACATCTTCCTGCGTGGCGAATACACCACCGCCGCCAAGAACCTCAACCGTGCGGTGCAAGAAGCCAAGGCTGCAGGCCTGCTGGGCAAGAACATCCTCGGTTCGGGTTTCGACTTCGAACTGTTCGTACACACCGGTGCCGGGCGTTATATCTGCGGTGAAGAAACCGCACTGATCAACTCCCTCGAAGGCCGCCGCGCCAACCCGCGCTCGAAGCCGCCCTTCCCTGCCGCCGTTGGCGTGTGGGGCAAACCGACTTGCGTGAACAACGTCGAAACCCTGTGCAACGTGCCGGCGATCATTGCCGACGGCGTGGACTGGTACAAATCGTTGGCCCGCGAAGGCAGTGAAGACATGGGCACCAAGCTCATGGGCTTCTCCGGCAAGGTCAAGAACCCTGGCCTGTGGGAACTGCCATTCGGCGTGACCGCGCGCGAACTGTTCGAGGACTACGCCGGCGGCATGCGCGACGGCTACACCCTCAAGGCCTGGCAGCCAGGCGGCGCCGGCACCGGCTTCCTGCTCCCCGAGCACCTCGACGCACAGATGTATGCCGGCGGCATCGGCAAGGTCGGCACCCGGATGGGTACTGGCCTGGCGATGGCGGTGGACAACACCGTGAACATGGTCTCGCTGCTGCGCAACATGGAGCAGTTCTTTGCCCGCGAATCCTGCGGTTTCTGCACCCCGTGCCGCGACGGCCTGCCGTGGAGCGTCAAGCTGCTGATGGCCCTGGAAAAAGGCGAAGGCCGCGAGGGTGACATTGAAACCCTGCTGGGGCTGGTCGGTTTCCTCGGCCCAGGCAAGACCTTCTGTGCTCACGCACCGGGCGCCGTGGAGCCATTGGGCAGCGCAATCAAATATTTCCGCTCGGAGTTCGAAGCCGGCATCGCGCCTACCAGCGCCGCCGTCCCGCCTCTGGCGAGGCCGATCGTAGTCGGCGCGTAACGCTTAAACAGGCGAAGGGTCCGTGCCCCTCGCCTCGTCATGTGCTGACGCCGTCAAGGCTGTGTTGATGCACATGAATAACAAGATTCCATTAGCCACGCCCGCTGACAACGGGCCAACGAAGATCTTTGAACCATGGCCACTATCCACGTAGACGGCAAAGCGCTCGAAGTCGATGGGGCAGACAACCTGTTACAGGCGTGTCTGTCACTAGGCCTCGACATCCCTTATTTCTGCTGGCACCCCGCTCTTGGTAGCGTCGGTGCCTGTCGCCAGTGTGCGGTCAAGCAGTACACCGACGAAAACGACACCCGTGGTCGCATCGTCATGTCCTGCATGACCCCAGCCACCGACAACACCTGGATATCCATCGACGATGATGAATCCAAGGCGTTCCGCGCCAGTGTCGTCGAATGGCTGATGACCAACCACCCGCACGACTGCCCGGTCTGTGAGGAAGGCGGTCACTGCCACCTGCAAGACATGACGGTGATGACCGGCCACAACGAGCGCCGCTATCGCTTCACCAAGCGCACCCACCAGAACCAGGAACTGGGCCCGTTCATTTCCCACGAAATGAACCGCTGCATCGCCTGCTACCGCTGCGTGCGCTTCTATAAAGACTACGCCGGCGGCACCGACCTCGGCGTATTCGGCGCCCACGACAACGTGTACTTCGGTCGCGTTGAAGACGGCGTACTGGAAAGCGAATTCTCCGGCAACCTCACCGAGGTCTGCCCGACCGGTGTTTTCACCGACAAGACTCACTCCGAACGCTACAACCGCAAGTGGGACATGCAGTTCGCACCGAGCATCTGCCATGGCTGCTCCAGCGGTTGCAACATCTCCCCGGGCGAGCGCTACGGCGAACTGCGTCGCATCGAAAACCGCTTCAACGGTTCGGTCAACCAGTACTTCCTGTGCGACCGTGGCCGTTTCGGCTATGGCTATGTCAACCGCGAAGACCGCCCACGTCAGCCACTGCTGGCCGGCGGCGCGAAGCTGAACACCGACGAAGCCCTGGATAAAGCCGCCGACCTGCTGCGCGGTCGCAACATCGTCGGCATCGGTTCGCCACGCGCCAGCCTCGAAAGCAACTACGCGTTGCGTGAACTGGTCGGCGCCGAACACTTCTACTGCGGTATCGAAGCCGGTGAACTCGAGCGCATCCGCCTGGTCCTGCAAGTGCTGAACGACAGCCCGCTGCCAGTGCCGAACATGCGCGACATCGAAGACCACGATGCGATCTTCGTGCTCGGTGAAGACCTGACCCAGACCGCCGCGCGTATGGCTTTGTCGCTGCGCCAGTCGGTCAAAGGCAAGGCCGAAGCCATGGCCGACGCCATGCGCGTGCAGCCTTGGCTCGACGCCGCGGTGAAAAACATCGGCCAGCACGCGCTGAACCCGCTGTTTATCGCCAGTCTGGCCGAAACCAAGCTCGACGACATCGCCGAAGAATGCGTACACGCAGCGCCAGATGACTTGGCCCGCCTCGGTTTCGCCGTGGCCCACGCCCTCGACGCCAGCGCGCCTGCCGTTGAAGGCCTGGACGCTGAAGC
>NZ_JAKNRV010000259.1:0-7476 GCF_023072625.1 Pseudomonas emilianonis | reverse complement strand
TGATCGTGCTGAGGCACCTTAAAACGCAGGTGTACGAGCGCAAAACTGGCCAAGGCGGCCAGACGCTCGGTGAAGCGCAGTTTGAACAGTGTTTGCGCCATCCTGAGCACCCACGGTGATAGGGCGATCTGGGTCTGGCTCAGGCCATGGTTACGCACCAGCTCCAGCGGCGCGGCGGTCCAGAACAGGCTGAAGGTGGCAAACATGCAACCTTGATAAAAGGCGCGCTGGCGCAGCAGCGGTTGTTCGCGCAGCAGGGTGCCGAGGGAGCGCAGCAATTGGCCATAGCTGGCGCTGTGGTCGGGCTGGCGCTTGGGGATGGTCATCAGCAAGACCACGCTGATAACGGCCATCAACGCGGCGGCGGCCATGAACATTGCACGCCAGCCGAAGTGGTCGGCGACGACGCTGGACACCGGCCGTGCCAGCAGAATACCCAGCAACAGGCCGCCCATGATGCTGCCGACCACGCGGCCACGGGACTCGGCAGGTGCCAGGTGCGCCGCCAGCGGGATCAGGATCTGCACCGACACCGAACTGAAACCGATCAACAACGACACCAGCAGGAACAGGTTCGGTTGCTCGGTAAACGCCGCGGCCAGCAGGCTGGCGATGGCGATCACCGTGGTGCTGATCATCAACTTGCGGTTTTCCAGCAAGTCACCCAGGGGCACCAGGAAAAACAGGCCCAGGGCGTAGCCGATTTGTGTCAGCGATACGATCAGGCTGGCCATCGCAGGCGTCAGGCCGATGTCCGGTGCGATCAGTTCGATGATCGGCTGCGCGTAGTAAATGTTGGCGACGATGGCGCCGCAGCAAAACGCAAACAGCATCACCATCCCGCGGGTCATGGTGCTCGTAGCGTGGGGAGTAGCGTTCATGGTGTTCTCATAAAAGCGAAGGAAGATGGCGAGCGAGAGTAAAGACAAGACTCGACGGCGAGTAGGCTGTTGGCGGTGATATCACTCATGCCGTGAAATGATGACTGAAGCCTTGGCGTTGGCTTCGAGCCCCCATGATACATTCAGACACACCTGCCGAAACAGGCCATCCGGCAGCCTGAGGATCACGCTTAACACCAAACAAATGTGGGAGCTGGCTTGCCTGCGATGTGGACACCCCGGTGTATCAGACACACTCGGGTGACGCTATCGCAGGCAAGCCAGCTCCCACACGTGCTCGCCTTCCTTCAGTGGGCGCGGCTTACTGCCCGCTGTAGATCTGGTCAAACACCCCGCCATCGTTGAAGTGGGTTTTCTGCACGGTGCGCCAGTCGCCAAAGGTCTTCTCGACCGACAGGAAGTCGACTTTCGGGAAACGATCGGTGTACTTGGCCAGCACTTTCGGATCACGCGGGCGCAGGTAGTTGTTGGCCGCGATTTCCTGGCCTTCCGGCGACCACAGGTACTTCAGGTAGTCTTCGGCGACTGCACGCGTGCCTTTCTTCTCGACCACTTTGTCCACCACCGTGACCGGCGGCTCGGCTTCGGCGGAGACGCTTGGGTAGATCACTTCGAACTGATCGCGGCCGAATTCGCGGGCGATCATTTCCGCTTCGTTTTCAAAGGTCACCAGCACGTCGCCGATCTGGTTGGTCATGAACGTCGTGGTGGCGGCACGGCCACCGGTGTCCAGCACGGGCGCTTGTTTGAACAGCTTGCCGACAAAGGCCTTGGCCTTGTCTTCGTCGCCACCGTTCTTCAGCACATAGCCCCAGGCCGACAAGTAGGTGTAGCGGCCATTACCTGAGGTTTTCGGGTTGGGCACGATCACTTGCACGCCATCTTTGAGCAGGTCCGGCCAGTCTTTCAGGGCTTTCGGGTTGCCCTTGCGCACGATAAACACGGTGGCTGAGGTGAACGGCGCGCTGTTGTTCGGCAAGCGTGTGACCCAGTTGTCCGGCACCAGTTTGCCATTGTCGGCCAGGGCGTTGATGTCGGTGGCCATGTTCATGGTGATCACATCAGCCGGCAGGCCGTCGATCACCGAGCGCGCTTGTTTGCTGGAGCCGCCGAAGGACATCTGCAAGGTCAGCTTGTCGTTCGGGTGCTCGGCTTCCCAGTGTTTCTGGAAGGCGGCGTTGTAGTCCTTGTAGAAATCGCGCATCACGTCGTAGGAGACGTTGAGCAGAGTGGTCGGTGCGGCCTGGGCGACGCCGGCCAGTGCGAGGCCTGCAGCCAGGAGAGAGGCGCTAACGAGTTTTTTCACTGCTCATTCCTTGTTGTTCGAGAGTAGAGAGAGGCACTGTGCCAGCGACTATAGCCGGGGGTGCATAGTCGTTTAAAGATTAAAAAGAACTTTGCTTATTCCTGTTTCTTAAACAGCGCGTTGCCACACCGCGAACAAAACGCCGCGTTCGCGTCATGGGTGTTTTTCTTGCACACCGGGCAGTCCGTTTGCAACTGTTCACCGCGCATGGCATTGGCCAGTTCGGCGGTGAAAATCCCGGTGGGCACGGCGATGATCGAGTAACCGGTGATCATCACCAGCGACGAAATCACCTGGCCCAGCGGCGTCTTGGGCACGATGTCGCCAAAGCCCACGGTGGTCAGGGTCACGATCGCCCAGTAGATGCCCTTGGGGATACTGGTAAAGCCGTGCTCCGGCCCTTCGATCACATACATCAAGGTGCCGAACACCGTCACCAGGGTGCAGACGCTGAGCAGGAACACCACGATCTTCTGCTTGCTGCCGCGCAACGCCGACATCAGGTAGTTGGCCTGCTTGAGATACGGCCCGAGTTTCAGCACCCGGAAGATCCGCAGCATGCGGATGATGCGGATGATCAGCAGGTACTGGGCGTCGCTGTAATACAGCGCGAGGATGCCGGGGACGATGGCGAGCAAGTCCACCAAGCCATAGAAACTGAAGGCATAGCGCAACGGCTTGGGCGAGCAGTACAGCCGCAGGCCGTACTCGATGGCGAAGATGACGGTGAAGCCCCACTCGATGTAGGCCAGCACGTTGGCGTAGTTGTCGTGGACTTCCTGAATGCTGTCGAGGATCACCACCACCAGGCTGGCGAGAATGATCAGCAGCAGGGTGCTGTCGAAACGCCGCCCGGCGGGCGTGTCGCTCTGGAACACCATGACGTAGAGACGCTGGTGCCAGTCGTTGTTGCTGTCCATAACTCTCGCCCATGTCGGATATCGGGCAAGCCTAGGGGGATTCGAACGGGCTGTCCACGCAGGCGTTGTGCCGCATTCGGCGGCCGGTGCTGCTGGATAATCTGGCTGAACCCGGGGTTGCGCATGATGCGTAAGTCAATGAGCCCGAGTTGTCCTCATCGCAGGCAAGCCAGCTCCCACACTGGCTCGCATTTCATCGCGCGCTTACTGATCGCGAATCGAAAAATTCGCCATATGCTCCAGCCCCTTGATCAGCGCCGAATGGTCCCAATTACCGCCACCGAGGGCGGTGCAGGTGCTGAACACTTGCTGGGTGCCGGCGGTGTTCGGCAGGTTGATCCCCAGCTCCTTGGCCCCGGCCAGCGCCAGGTTCAAATCCTTCTGGTGCAGATTGATGCGAAAGCCCGGATCGAAGGTGCCCTTGATCATACGTTCGCCGTGCACTTCAAGGATCTTCGACGCGGCGAAGCCGCCCATCAGCGCTTCACGCACCTTGGCCGGGTCGGCGCCGTTTTTCGCGGCGAACAGCAGCGCTTCAGCCACCGCCTGGATGTTCAGTGCGACGATGATCTGGTTCGCCACTTTGGCGGTCTGGCCGTCGCCGTTGCCGCCGACCAGGGTGATGTTCTTGCCCATGCTCTGGAGCAGCGGCAAGGCACGCTCGAAGGTCTGCGGCTCGCCGCCGACCATGATGCTCAAGGTGCCGGCCTTGGCCCCGACTTCACCGCCGGACACCGGCGCATCGAGGTACTGCGCGCCGGTCTGGTTGATCCTCGCGGCGAACGCCTTGGTCGCAGTGGGGGAGATCGAACTCATGTCGATCACCACTTTGTTCGGCGACAGACCGGCGGCCACGCCATCGGCGCGGAACAGCACGTCATCGACCTGCGGGGTGTCGGGCACCATGACGATGATGAATTGCGCTTCCTGGGCGACTTGCTGCGGGCTGGCCAGCGCGATGGCGCCGGCCGCGATCAACTCGGCTGGCGCCTTGCCGTGGTGTTCGGACAAGAACAGTTGATGACCGGCTTTCTGCAGGTTGGCGGCCATGGGTTGGCCCATGATGCCGGTGCCGATAAATCCGATTTTAGCCATGAAGAAATCCTCTTTTTATTAGATAGAGCGCGGTCTGCCAAACACATGGGGTCCAAATGTGGGAGGGGGCTTGCTCCCGATAGCGGTCTTTCATTCAACCTGTGTGTTGACTGAACACCGCTATCGAGAGCAAGCCCCTCCCACTTTTTGGTTTCGTGTTGTGCCTCTCAGATCGCGTTGTGGGTCTTGAGCCAACCCAAACCTGCTTCGGTGGTGGTCAACGGCTTGTATTCACAACCAACCCAACCCTGGTAACCGATGCGGTCCAAATGCTCGAACAGGAAGCGGTAGTTGATCTCCCCGGTCCCCGGTTCGTTGCGCCCCGGGTTATCCGCCAGTTGGATATGGTTGATCTCACTCAAGTGCGCGGCCAAGGTCCGGGCCAGATCACCTTCCATGATTTGCATGTGATAGATGTCGTATTGCAGGAACAGATTGTCACTGCCCACCTGTTCGCGAATCGCCAGGGCCTGCGCGGTGTTGTTCAGGTAGAACCCAGGGATGTCGCGGGTGTTGATTGCTTCCATCACCAGCTTGATACCCACCGCTTGCAGCTTGTCGGCGGCGTATTTGAGGTTGGCGACAAAGGTCTTTTCTACGGTGGCATCGTCCACGCCTTGTGGCCGGATACCTGCCAGGCAGTTGACCTGGGTGTTGCCCAGCACCTGGGCGTAGGCGATGGCCAGGTCGACCCCGGCGCGGAATTCTTCGACCCGGTCCGGGCGGCACGCCAGGCCCCGTTCGCCCTTGGCCCAGTCGCCGGCCGGTAGGTTGAACAACACTTGGGTCAGGCCATTGGCGTCCAACTGCGCCTTGATTTCGGCGGAGTTGAATTCGTAGGGGAACAGGTACTCGACGCCTGCGAAGCCGGCATCGGCGGCCGCTTTAAAACGAGCGAGAAAATCCTGTTCGGTGAACAGCATGGACAGGTTGGCGGCAAAGCGCGGCATAAGGTTCTCCTTAATCGAGCAGGGAAATGGCAGTCGGCGCATCGTTGCCGACCAGGGCCAGGTCTTCGAATTCATTGACGGCGTTGATCTCGGTGCCCATGGAAATATTGGTCACGCGCTCCAGAATAATCTCAACGATCACCGGAACCTTGAATTCTTCGAGCATTTCCTGGGCGCGGCGCAGTGCCGGCTGGATCTGGCCCGGCTCGAACACGCGCAGGGCCTTGCACCCCAGGCCTTCGGCGACCGCGACGTGGTCGACGCCATAGCCGTTGAGTTCCGGAGCGTTGAGGTTGTCGAAAGACAACTGCACGCAGTAGTCCATTTCGAACCCGCGCTGGGCCTGGCGTATCAATCCCAGGTAGGAGTTGTTTACCACCACGTGAATATACGGCAGCTTGAACTGCGCACCCACGGCCAGTTCTTCGATCATGAACTGGAAGTCATAGTCGCCGGACAGCGCCACCACCTTGCGGCTCGGGTCGGCCTTGACCACGCCGAGCGCCGCCGGGATGGTCCAGCCCAACGGGCCGGCCTGGCCGCAGTTGATCCAGTGGCGTGGCTTGTAGACGTGCAGGAATTGCGCGCCGGCAATCTGCGACAGGCCGATGGTGCTGACGTAGCAGGTGTCTTTGCCGAACACCTGGTTCATTTCTTCGTACACCCGTTGCGGCTTGACCGGCACGTTGTCGAAGTGCGTCTTGCGCTGCAGCGTGGCCTTGCGCTGCTGGCAGTCATGCAGCCAGGCGCTGCGGTCCTTGAGTTTGCCGGCGGCTTTCCACTCGCGGGCGACTTCGATGAACATCGTCAGTGCCGCACCGGCGTCGGAAACGATGCCCAGGTCCGGGGTGAACACGCGGCCGATTTGCGTCGGCTCGATGTCGACGTGGATAAATCTACGCCCCTCGGTGTACACCTCCACCGAACCGGTGTGGCGGTTGGCCCAACGGTTGCCGATGCCGAGTACCACGTCCGATTTCAGCAGCGTCGCGTTGCCATAACGGTGGGAGGTTTGCAGGCCGACCATGCCCACCATCTGCGGGTGATCGTCGGGGAGGGTGCCCCAGCCCATCAAAGTCGGGATTACCGGGATGCCGGTCAGCTCGGCGAACTCCACCAGCAGGTCGCTGGCATCGGCATTGATCACGCCGCCACCGCTCACCAGCAGCGGGCGTTCGGCCTGGTCGAGCAGGGCCAGGGCTTTTTCCACCTGGATGCGCGTGGCCAGCGGTTTGGCCAGGGGCAACGGTTGGTAGGCGTCGATGTCGAATTCGATCTCGGCCATCTGCACGTCGAACGGCAGGTCGATCAGCACCGGGCCAGGGCGGCCGGAACGCATTTCATAAAAGGCTTTCTGGAACGCATACGGCACCTGGCCGGGTTCGAGGACGGTGGTTGCCCACTTGGTCACCGGCTTGACGATGCTGGTGATGTCCACGGCCTGGAAATCTTCCTTGTGCATCCGCGCCCGGGGGGCCTGGCCGGTGATGCACAGGATCGGAATCGAGTCGGCCGAGGCGCTGTACAGACCGGTGACCATGTCGGTGCCCGCCGGGCCCGATGTGCCGATGCACACGCCGATATTGCCAGCCTTGGTGCGGGTGTAGCCCTCGGCCATGTGCGAGGCGCCTTCAACATGGCGAGCAAGGATGTGATCGATGCCACCCACCTTCTGCAAGGCCGAATACAGCGGGTTGATCGCGGCGCCTGGGATACCGAAGGCGGTGTCGACCCCTTCGCGGCGCATCACCAGAACGGCGGCTTCGATTGCTCTCATTTTGCTCATTGTTTTGGTGCCTCTTGCGTTTTGTAATTGTATACAAGTGGTGTTTGATTGAAGTGTATTCACGGCGAGCGCCACAGGTCAATGCATTTTATTCAGCAGTCTCTGCGTTCGTCTGAACGCCTTTTCTGGGCTTGTTTTTCGATATTTGGTAAGTTTATACGGAATTTTTGTATACAAAAAATAAATACATTGTGTTCTATTTGTTGTATTCAGTATCTGTTCAAACAGAGCCAACGGCTTTCCCATAACAAGATAAGGACGGCACCCATGAGCGCTTTAACCTTGAAAGTCGCAGTCAACCTGGCCGGCCAGGCCCTTGCCGCAGGCCGCGCCATCGTCGCAGCACCGCTGACCATTGCCGTGCTCGACGGCGGCGGCCACCTGATCACCTTGCAACGGGAAGACGGCGCCAGCCTGCTGCGCCCGCAGATTGCCATCGGCATTACCAGGCGCGTATCGACAAGATTTACGCCACCTACAACGCCTCGCTCTCTTCCGCCGCATAACCCCGCCAAAC
>NZ_JAKNRV010000258.1:0-7508 GCF_023072625.1 Pseudomonas emilianonis | reverse complement strand
AGCGCCGAGGCCATCGTCGCCGGCGACCTCACCCATCGCCTGCCGCTGTCGAACCGGCGTGACGAACTGGACATGCTCGCCGCCATCGTCAACGCCATGCTCGACCGCATCGAGAAGCTGATGAACGAGGTCAAAGGCGTGTGCGACAACATCGCCCACGACCTGCGCACCCCGCTCACCCGCCTGCGCGCGCAGTTGTACCGCATCAAGCAACAAGCCGAACAAGACTCGGCCCACGCGGTGCAACTGGACGACGCCATCGCCGAAACCGACACCCTGATGGCGCGCTTTCGCGGACTGTTGCGCATCTCGGAACTGGAAGACCACCAGCGCCGCTCGGGTTTCCTGGTGCTGGACCCGCTACCGCTGCTGCGCGAACTGCACGACTTCTACCTGCCCCTGGCCGAGGAAGGCGAACTGCAACTGGTGCTCGACACCCCGCCATCCCTGCCTTGGATCACCGGAGATCGGGCCTTGCTGTTCGAGGCCCTGGCCAACCTGCTGAGCAACTCGATCAAGTTCACCCCACCGGGCGGCGAAGTGATTTTGCGTGGGGTCAACGATGCGGGGAGCACGCGTATCGAAGTCCACGACTCCGGCCCCGGCATCCCCGCCGCAGAACGCAAGGCGGTGTTCCAGCGTTTTTATCGCCTGGACGAAAGCGACCAGCAAGGCGGGTTCGGGCTGGGCTTGTCGATTGTGGCGGCTATCATCAACTTGCACGGCTTCAAGCTGGACGTCGGCACCAGCCAGCGCGGCGGTGCGCGGTTGGTGCTGGAGTGTCGCCAGCAGCTCATGCCCGAAGCCTGAGACCTGCACAGGCCAAATGTGGGAGGGAGCTTGCTCCCGATAGCAGTGTTTCAGTCATTCATCAGGTGACTGACACTCCGCTATCGGGAGCAAGCCCCCTCCCACATTAGCCCTGCATTGCCTGATAGATCTGCTCAGAAATTCGCGCGCAGCGCCTCAACCCCGCCTTTGTAAACCCCGGCAAACAGCTCTTCCACCGCCGCCTCCGTAGTACCCGCCGCCGGGGTAAACACACCGGACCACGTCACCTTCGCCGACGACTCCGTCAGCGCCTCAACCTGCAACGTTGCCAGGTAGGCGCTCACCGGAAACGGCGATTCTTCAATGGTGTAGCTGTAAGTACGCCCGACGTTATCGAAGGTCTGCAAACGCTCCACCACCACACCACCGTCGGCGGTTTCCAGGTGACGCACACGCCCGCCTTCGCCGGCTTCGCTCTTGACGATCAGCGGCAGCCAGTCCGGCAGGCTGTTGAAGCCACCGACCAATTTCCAGACCTGATCGGCCGATACCGGGATTTCAATTGCTGCAGATGCTGTTGGCACGGTAACTCTCCAGAAGTCATGGGAAAACGTCGTCCAGCCTGCCACGCCACGAGCTTCAATGCATCAACTCCCGCAACCGATACCACGCCATCCCCAACGCCAGCAGCGGCGAGCGCAACGCCTTGCCACCGGGAAAGGTCATGTGCGGCACCTGGCTGAAAATATCCAGGCCCTGGCTGTGGCTCGCGTGTATGCCTTCGGCCAACAGCCGCGCGCACCAGTGGGTCACGTTCAGCCCATGCCCGGAATAGCCCTGGGCGTAGAACACATTCGGGTACTGCTGCAGCCGCCCGACCTGCGGGAAGCGATTGGCGGTGATGCCGATCTTGCCGCCCCACTGGAACTCGATGGCGGTGTCGGCCAGTTGCGGGAATACCTTGAGCATCTTGGGCTGCATATAGGCAGCGATGTCTTTAGGATCGCGCCCCGAGTAATGGCAGGCGCCGCCGAACAACAGGCGGCGGTCGGCGGACAACCGGTAGTAATCCAGCCCGACTTTCTGGTCACAGAGGGCCAGGTTTTGCGGGATCAGTGGGTGGGCGACGTCCTGCGGCAACGGTTCAGTGGCGATGATGTAACTGCCCGCCGCGAGCACCTTGCCGCTCAGACGCGGTTCCAATTCTTCCAGATGGGCATTGCAGGCCAGTACCAGATTGGCGGCGCGTACCGTGCCGCCAGCGCAACGCACCTGCACCGTGTCGCCGTGAACCAGCTCCAGCACTTCGCTATGTTCAAAGATCCGCACCCCAAGGGACTCGGCCACCTGTGCCTCGCCGAGCACCAGGTTCAGCGGGTGCAAATGCCCGGAGCCCATGTCCACCAGGCCACCGGCATAGACAGTGGAGCCCACCACCTGCTGCATATCCTGCGGCGCGACCAGGCGGGTTTCATGAGCGTATCCCAGCGTCGCCAGGTGCGCCTGCTCAGCGTTGAACGCTGCGAATTGCGCCGGGGTATTGGCCAGCTCGCAGAACCCCCAGCGTAAATCGCAGTCGATGGCGTGCTCACGAATACGCTCACCGACCAGCGCCACCGACTCGATACCGGCGCGCTCCAGATAACGCACGCCCTCCTCGCCTACATACTTGGAAAACCCCGACACAGCGTGGCCGATGCCGCGAATCAACTGCCCGCCATTGCGCCCGCTGGCGCCCCAGCCGATGCGCCGCGCCTCCAGCAGGATCACCGAGAGCCCGCGCTGGGCCAGTTCAATGGCCGTGTTGACGCCGGTGAACCCACCGCCGATCACACACACATCGGCGCTCAGGTCCGCGCCCAGCGACGGACGCTCGGGCATGGCATTGGCCGAAGCACGGTAATAGGACTGGGCGTGGTCACTGGATTGAATCATATATTGGTCTTCACTTTGCTCCAGGCGCGGGTCATCAGGCGCATGGTCGCCGGGGTTGGCGTGGTGGAAATATAGAGTTTGTCGAGCACGGCCTGGGACGGGTACACCTCAGGGTTGTTCACCAGTTCCGGGTCCATGAAGGCCTTGGCTGCCGGGTTGGCGTTGGCATAGCCGACCGAGGCACTGACTTTGGCGATGACTTCAGGGTCGAGCAGGTAGTTGATAAAGGCGTGGGCTTCTTTTGGGTTGCTCGCATCGGCGGGGATCGCCAGCAGGTCAAACCACAGGTTGGAGCCTTCCTTGGGAATCGAATACGCAATGTTCACCCCATTCTTGGCTTCCTTGGCGCGGTTGGCGGCCTGGAACACGTCGCCGGAATAACCGAAGGCCACGCAGATGTCGCCGTTGGCCAAGTCCGAGATGTACTTGGAGGAATGGAAGTACGTGATGTACGGCCGCAACTTCAACAGCTTGGCCTGCGCCTGTTTGTAGTCCTCGGGGTTCTCGCTGCGCGGGTCTTTGCCCATGTAGTTGAGGATCGCCGGGAACAGCTCATCCGCCGAGTCGAGGAAGGCCACGCCGCACTGGTTGAGCTTCTTGAGGTTCTCCGGTTCGAACAGCACCGCCCACGAATCGATATGGTCGATGCCGAGCACCTGCTTGACCTTGTCGACGTTGTAGCCGATGCCGTTGGTGCCCCACAGGTACGGCACCGAGTGCGCATTACCCGGGTCGTTTTTCTCCAGCAGCGCGAGCAACTTGGGGTCGAGGTTCTTGAAGTTGGGCAGTTGCGAACGGTCCAGCTTGAGGAACGCACCAGCCTTGACCTGGCGCGCCAGGAAGTGGTTGGACGGCACCACCACGTCATACCCGGTGCGCCCCGCCAGCAGCTTGCCCTCCAGGGTTTCGTTGGAGTCGAACACGTCGTAGACCACCTTGATCCCGGTCTTGGCCTGGAAGTCGGCCAACGTGGTTTCGCCGATGTAGTCGGTCCAGTTGTAGACACTGACCGTTGGCTCCGCCTGCGCGGCGCTGCTGAATGCCGCCACCAGGGCCAGCGGGAGAAGTTTTTTCGTCAGACGCATATCGACACCCCTTTATGATTGTTTAGACGCTCAACAGCAGGAACTCACGCTCCCAGGAACTGATCACCCGCTTGAAATTTTCATGCTCGGCGCGTTTGACCGCGACGTAGCCGCGCACGAACTTGTCGCCCAGGTACTGCTTGACTGTGTCGCAATCCTCCATGCGCGCCAGCGCATCTTCGAGGGTGAACGGCAGGCGCAGGTTGCGGCGCTCGTAGGCGCGACCTTCCACCGGAGCGCTCGGCTCGATCTTTTCGATCATCCCCAGGTAGCCACACAACAGGCTGGCGGCAATGGCCAGGTACGGATTGGCATCGGCGCCGGGCAGGCGGTTTTCCACGCGCATGGCGTCGGGGCTGGAGGTCGGCACGCGCAGGCCGACGGTGCGGTTTTCTTCGCCCCACTCGACGTTGACGGGTGCCGAGGTGTCTGGCAGAAAACGCCGGAACGAGTTCACGTTGGGCGCGAACATTGGCAGCAACTTGGGGATGTACTTCTGCAGGCCGCCGATGTGATGCAGGAACAGTTGGCTCATCTTGCCGTCGGCATCGACGAATACCGGCTTGCCGGTAGCGATGTCGACCACGCTCTGATGCAAATGCATGGCGCTGCCCGGCTCGTCGGCCACCGGCTTGGCCATGAAGGTCGCGGCCACGTTGTGCTTGAGCGCGGCCTCGCGCAGGGTGCGTTTGAACACGGTGATCTGGTCGGCGAGGTCGAGGGCGTCGCCATGGCGGAAGTTGATTTCCATCTGCGCCGGGCCGTCTTCGTGGATCAGCGTATCGAGGTCCAGGCCCTGAAGTTCGCACCAGTCGTAGACGTCTTCGAACAGCGGGTCGAACTCGTTGGCGGCGTCGATGGAAAACGACTGGCGACCGGTCTCGGCGCGGCCGGAGCGGCCCACCGGGGTTTTCAGCGGCAGGTCGGGGTCTTCGCAGCGCTGAGTCAGGTAGAACTCCATTTCCGGCGCGACAATCGGCTGCCAGCCCTGCTCGGTGTAGAGCTGCAGCACCTTTTTCAGCACGTTGCGCGGCGACAGTTCGATGGGGTTGCCCTGTTTGTCGAAGGTGTCGTGGATCACGATGGCGGTGGGTTCAATGGCCCACGGCACCACATACGTAGCGTTGGGTGCCGGGCGGCAGACCATGTCGATGTCGGCTGGATCGAGCAGGTCGTAGTAGACATCGTCGTCGACAAAGTCCCCGGTTACCGTTTGCAGCAACACACTTTCCGGCAGGCGCATGCCTCGCTCATGCAGGAACTTGTTGGTGGGTGCAATTTTGCCGCGTGCGATGCCAGTCAAATCACTGATCACGCATTCGACTTCGGTAATCTTGTGTTCTTTCAGCCAGGCGGACAGCTGATCGAAGGGGGCGTTCATAAGGACCTCGTCATGGGGAGAGAGACTGCGTCGGCTTGTACTCCCGGCGCATTGAGGTCTATCTTGGGCGCGCCGCACCACGGCATCTATCCACTTTGCACCGAGCACAACGCACCAATAGAGTGCGACCAGGTTCCCCATGACACAGGCTACTGCTTTGCGCGTACAGGCCTTCACCACCGGTGATGTGGCCGCCCAATGCCGTGCGACACCCGGCTGGGTGCAGCACTACCAGCAGATGTCCCCCGGGCATTTCGCCGGGCAGATTCGCTACCTCGACCTGCAAGGTGTGGAGGTCTACGAAGAGTGCATGAACACCCGGGTGGAGCAGCATTTCAATGCGCCTCCGGGGGCGCTGGCGTTCTGTTTCGACGGCAGCGACAACGCGCTGTACATGCTCAATGGCGAGAGCCGCAACACCTGGATCACCCCAGAGAACTACCGCGAAGTCGCGGTGGTGTTCGGGCCGCAGTTCGTGCAGCGCCATGGGCTGGATGTGGCGAAACTCGAAGGCTTGTTCATGGCGCCGCTGACCGGTCAGCAGAATGCGCTGTTCAGCCGTTGGCTCAGTGGCACCCTCACCCGGTTGTCCGCCACCACCGACCCGATCTGCCGCGATGCCCTCACCCAACAGTTGCTCGACGACTGCCTGTTCATTCTCGACAACGCGAGCGTATGCCTGGACCGCCAGTCATTGCAGCGGCGCAGCGAAGAGCGCCGGCTGATGACGCGCGTTGGCGAATGGGCGGTAGATGCAGCGGATGACGCCGTCAACCTGCTGGAACTGGCGCAGATCGCCGGTGTGCCGTTGCGCCAGTTGCAACAGGGCTTCAAGACCTACACAGGGATGAGCCCGGCGCAGTGGTTGCGCTTGCGCCGCTTGAACGGGGCACGGCGAGAGTTGTTGAGTTCAGCCGGGGCCACGGTGGCGCAAGTGGCGATGAACTGGTCGTTCTGGCATTTGGGGCGATTTTCCAATAGCTACCGGGCACTGTTCAAAGAACTGCCGAGCGCAACCCTCAAGCGCTCCCTTTGAAATGCACTCTAAATGGTGGGAGGGGGCTTGCCCCCGATTGCAGTGGGTCAGTCACCAGGAATATTGACTGAGCCACCGCTATCGGGGGCAAGTCGAATCGTCGCACCGCCCCTCCCACATTGGATGGCATCAAGGCTGGGCGTTGAGGACGGTTGCCATCAACTGGTTGACCCGCTCCGCTGCCTCTAACTTTTGAAATGCAATTTAAATTGTGGGAGGGGGCTTGCCCCCGATGGCAATGGGTCAGTCACCAGGAATATTGGCTGAGCCACCGCTATCGGGAGCAAGTCGAATCGTCGCACCGCCCCTCCCACATTGGATTGCATCAAGGCTGGGCGTTGAGGAAGGTTGCCATCAACTGATTGACCCGCTCCGCTGCCTCTAACTTTTGAAATGCAATTTAAATTGTGGGAGGGGGCTTGCCCCCGATTGCAGTGGGTCAGTCACCAGGAATATTGGCTGAGCCACCGCTATCGGGAGCAAGTCGAATCGTCGCACCGCCCCTCCCACATTGGATTGCATCAAGGCTGGGCGTTGAGGAAGGTTGCCATCAGTTGATTGACCCGCTCCGCCGCCTCCAACTGCACCATGTGCCCCTGCCCCGGCAGGATTTCCACCTGGGCCTCGAGCCCCTCGGCATGCCTGGCCGGGATGATTGCATCCTCGCTGCCCCAGATCACCAGGCTTGGCTGATGCCCCACGACGTTGCGCAAATCCAGCTGCTGCCGCCCGCCATCGAAGAGTTGGGCATTGAGTTGGCGCAACGCCTGATCCACCCCTTCCAGGCGCTTGAACTTGAGCATATCTTCGAGCATCTGCCGGGTGACCAGCGCCGGGTCGCTGAACAGTTGCACCAGTTGCGGCTTGAGCGCGTTGCGGTTGTTGGCCTCGGTGAAGCCTTGCAGGTAATCGCCATTGATATCAGGCCCCAGGCCGGCGCTGGCGATCAGGGTCAGCGAAGCCACACGCGCGGGTGCCTGGCTCGCCACTGTCAGGCTTACCAGGCCGCCCATTGAGTGGCCGGCGAGGTGGACGCGGTCGAGCGTGAGATGATCGAGCAACGCCAACACCGCCTGGCTCAGTTCCTCGGCATCGCCGCGGTGCAACTGCTTGCCCGACTCGCCATGACCCGGCAAATCCAATGCAATCACGCGTCGCACCGTCGCCAGGCCCGGGTGGTTGAACAGCCAGTTATTCAAGTCGCCACCAAACCCGTGGACCAGCACCAGCGGCGTGCCGCCCTCACCGAGGTCGAGATAGCGCAACAGCCGCCCGCCCACCTCGACTTTCTGCGCGCTGG
>NZ_JAKNRV010000257.1:0-7521 GCF_023072625.1 Pseudomonas emilianonis | reverse complement strand
GCCAACGCGCCGAAACCCTGCTCAAGCAGGACGACGCCAAGGCCATGGCCGCGCTGGACGAGCTGGACATGGCCATTGCCCGGTTGGCCAGTGAAGCGCGGGTCAGCGCCTGACACTTTTTATGGAGGCGAACCCTGTGGGAGCGGGCGCGTTCGCTCCCACAGGGTTCGCGTTACCAAAACGTAGATTGCAGGGAGCATTTTAATGCGCGTCATTCTTTTCAGCAGCCAGACCTACGACCGCGACAGTTTTCTCGGCGTGCCGCTACCGCCCGGCCTGGAACTGCAATTCCAGCCCGCACGGCTCACCCTCGACACCGTGGCCCTGGCCGAACATCACGAAGCGGTCTGCGCGTTTATCAACGATGACCTCAGCGCGCCCGTGCTCGAGCACCTGGCCAAGGGCGGCACCCGCTTGATCGCACTGCGCTCGGCCGGTTACAACCATGTCGACCTCGCCGCCGCCAAGCGCCTGGGCCTGACCATCGTGCGGGTGCCCGCCTATTCGCCGCATGCCATCGCCGAACACGCCGTGGCGCTGATTCTCGCCCTGAACCGGCGCCTGCATCGCGCCTACAACCGCACCCGCGAGGGCGATTTCAGCCTGCACGGCCTGACCGGCTTTGACCTCGTCGGCAAGACCGTCGGCGTGGTCGGCACCGGGCAGATCGGCGCCACCTTCGCCAAGATCATGGCCGGCTTTGGCTGCCACCTGCTGGCCTACGACCCGTTTCCCAACCCGCTGGTCCAGGCTCTCGGCGCTCGCTATGTGAGCCTGCCCGAACTGCTGGCCGAGGCGCAGATCATCAGCCTGCACTGCCCGCTCACCGCCGACAGCAAGCACCTGATCAATGCGCGCTCCCTGGCGCAGATGCAACCCGGCGCGATGCTGATCAACACCGGGCGCGGTGGCCTGGTGGACACCCCCGCGCTGATCGAAGCACTCAAGGACGGCCAGCTCGGCTACCTGGGACTGGATGTGTATGAAGAAGAAGCCCAGCTGTTTTTCGAGGACCGTTCCGACCTGCCCCTGCAAGACGATGTGCTCGCGCGCCTGCTGACGTTCCCCAACGTGATCGTCACCGCGCACCAGGCATTCCTCACGCGCGAGGCCCTGGCGGCGATCGCCGACACCACCCTGGCCAATATCGCGGCCTGGGCCGATGGCCGTGCGCAGAATCGTGTCGACGGATGATCAGCGGTCACATACCAGGCGCATGATCCACAGGCGCGCGTGCTAGGATGCCGCGCCTATTTGGAGGAACCATGGCCGAACACGATTTCCGCTTCAGCTTGCTGAGCCCGCAACACACCCTGATCGAATGCCGCGCCCTGGTGCCGGGCCGTTACCAGGTCACCGGCAACGGTGGTTCGATCAAGCATGGCGACGTACTGATCGTCACCCTGCGCGGCAGTAAAACCCTGTCGATGCGCCTCACCGTCGAAGGTGACGCGCGCTACTCCATCCGCCCGGCGGGCCAGTGGGTCGCCATGGCCCAAGGGCCGAAGTTCGGCGAGCTGGAGATTCACACCTGGAACGTCAACTGCGACAGCTGCGAGGCCGTGCTGGAGTTTGAATTCGCGGTGGAGACCAAGCTGACCAAGGAACCGCTGCAACCGGCCGCCAATGCGCGCATTGCGGAGTTGGGCTGGGCCAGCGAAGGCGCCAAGCACCGCTGCCCGAAATGCCAGAAGGCCGCGCAATGAAGGGCCTGCTTCTGCTGGCCGCCGTCGGTGCCGGCCTGATGGGCTGCGCCGGTGATGCGGTAAAGCTCAAGCAGGATCACAGCTACGTGGTGGAATGGATCGGTGAGCGGCCGCTGATGGATTACGCGCACCTGAGTGTCACCCTGGGCGCCGATGGTCGCGCCTACGGCAACGGCGGGTGCAACCACTGGTTTGCACCGTACACCGTGGAGGGCGAAAAACTCAGCTTCGGCAAGATCGGCAGCACCCGCAAACTCTGCGGCGACGCCCTGATGGAGCAGGAACACCGCTTCTTCCAGGCCCTGCAAGGCGTTGAGCGCTGGGACATCTCGCCGATCGAGCAGACCCGTTTCTGGCCTGCCGAAGGCAAACCCATTCGCCTGTGGCTGGAAGAAGGCTGATAGCGAAGCCCGCAGGCTCAATGGGCTCTAACTGTGGGAGGGGGCTTGCTCCCGATGGCGACCTATCAGTCAGCTCGTGTATTGACTGACACACCGCCTTCGGGAGCAAGCCCCCTCCCACATGTTCAACCGCGCAGGGCCTTGAGCTTGGCCAGCACGCCTTGCGCCGTCTGCTCGCCCATCAACTGCTCACGCACCTTGCCCTTGTCGTCAATGATGTAAGTCACCGGCAACGCTTCGCTGCGTGGAATATCAAAGATCCCGTCCGGGTTCTGTGCCAGCACGGTGAACTTGATGCCCAGCTTGTCGCTGGCGTCCTTCAGTTCTGCGCCCTGCACATTGTCGAAATTGACTCCGAACACGCCGACGTTCTGCCCTTTCAACTGTTCCGACAAGGCGTTGAGCTCAGGAATTTCCGTGCGACACGGGCCACACCATTCCGCCCAGTAGTTGACCACCAGCCATTGCTTGTCCAAGCGCTCGGCCGCAACTTTCTGGCCATATTGGTCAACGCCGTAGTCATTACCGCAGCCGCTGAGCAGCAGGGTTGTGATGATCGCCAATGCACCGATCAGTCGCCTTGTCATGGGATAATCCTTCGCAAAAATGAACGTTGGCTGCGGCTGATCGCCTCTTACGGTTTAAGGACCGGGCGCAGCGCAGGTAGAATACCCGCCACCTTACGCAAGATGCGACCCGCATATGACCGATCTGACGCTTTATCACAACCCGCGCTGCTCGAAATCCCGCGGAGCGCTCGAACTGCTGGAAGCTCGCGGCCTCGCCCCGACGGTGGTGCGCTACCTGGAAACCCCGCTGAATGCCGCGCAATTGAAAGCCCTGCTGACCAAACTGGGGCTCAGCGCACGCCAACTACTGCGCACCGGCGAAGAGGAATACAAAACCCTCAACCTGGATGACGCGACGCTCAGCGAAACACAGTTGATCGCCGCCATCGCCGAGCACCCCAAGTTGATGGAACGTCCGATCCTCGAAACCAGCGACAAAGCCATCATCGGCCGGCCGCCGGAGAACGTGCTGGAGATCCTGCCGTGAGTACGCCGTATGTGCTGGTGTTGTATTACAGCCGCAACGGCTCGGTCAGCGAAATGGCCCGGCACATTGCCCGAGGTATCGAACAAGGCGGGATGGAAGCACGCCTGCGCACCGTGCCGGCGATCTCCTCCGAGTGCGAAGCCGTAGCGCCGAGCATTCCGGCCGAAGGCGCGCTGTACGCCAGCCTGGATGATTTGAAGAACTGTTCAGGCCTGGCCCTGGGCAGCCCGACCCGCTTCGGCAATATGGCCGCGCCATTGAAGTACTTTATCGACGGCACCAGTAACCTCTGGCTGACCGGCGCCCTGGTCGGCAAACCGGCCGGGGTATTCACCTCCACCGCCAGCCTGCACGGCGGCCAGGAGACCACGCTGATGTCGATGCTGCTGCCGCTGCTGCACCACGGCATGCTGATCACCGGCCTGCCGTACAGCGAACAAGCGCTGCTCGACACCCAGGGTGGCGGCACGCCTTACGGCGCCAGCCACCATGCCGGGCCCGACGGCAAGCGCCTGCTGGATCAACATGAAATCGCCCTGTGCAAGGCCCTTGGCCTGCGCCTGGCGAAAACCGCTGTGCTGCTGGAGAACGGCCGTGGCCAAAAAACCTAAAATCCTGCCACCCCAGGCATGGCTGGAGCCGCGGGTCAAAGTCGCACGCGCGCTGAGCCTGCTGGCATTTTTCGGCCTGCTGGGTTTGCTGTGTGTGTATTACCTGTTCATCGCCGACCTGCACGGCGCACGCCCGTGGGTGATCCTGCTGATCGAGTTGGTGCCGCTGCTGGTGCTGGCGCCGGGGATGGTGACCGGCAGCGCGCGCGGACACTCGTGGATGTGCTTTGTGGTGAACCTGTATTTCATCAAGGGCGCGCTGGCGGCCTATGACCCGAACCGCCAGTGGTTCGGTGTGCTGGAAATGCTGGCGAGCCTGACGCTGTTCTGTACGGCGCTGCTGTATGTGCGCTGGCGGTTCCAGTTGGATCGGCGCTTGGCCGGCGAGGGTCAGCCAGCCTGACCCGCCGTCAGCGCGAGCAAGCCCCACGCCTGGAATGCAGTTCCTTGTGGGAGTGGCGGTGCGACGACTCAACTTGCCCGCGATGGCATCACCTCGGTCTCAATGATTGACCGTATACGCCAGCATCATCGACAACTGGCACATCGGCCGCCCACTCTCGGCATGCCACTGGTTGAAAGCCCCCTGCACCGTCGCGAGGTCGCGCAGGCTGGTGGGGGCCTTGTCGACGATCTTCTGCGCATGCAGTGCCGCGACCACGTCATCGCTCGGCACGAACGTATCCTTGCCCACCATGCGCAGGAAGCGCGGCGCCGACAGCCCGCCCAACTGATGGCCGTGCTTGCTCAGGTATTTCCACAAACCGACGATGTTGGTCACCTGCCAGTCAGCGATAAACACGCCGAAACTGCCCTTCTCATGGGCGATGTCGAGGATCATCTGCGCGTTGCGCGGCACGCTCTTGAGCTTGCCCAAGTGGCGGATGATGCGCGTGTCCTGCATCAAGCGCTCCAGGTGCTCGGCGCCCATCAGCACGACTTTTTCCGGGTCGAAGCCAAAGAACACCTGCTCGAACGCGGGCCATTTGGCATCCACCACGCTGTGCTTGAGCCCGGCGCGAAAAACCCGCAGCGCCAGGGTCGACAGGTAACGATCATCACTGATCTGGCGTAATTGCGCCGGGGTGTTGGGGACAGGCAGGTGGGCTTCCAGCTCGGCCGCCGAACCGAAGCGGTTCAGACAATATTCGTGCAGCCATTTGTAATCGCGCATGCCCTCTCCTGGGGATTGAAATCAAAACGGCGCCTGTGAGCGCCGTCGTTCAGAGCGTTGAGAAGCGTCAGAGGTTCACTACGTTGACGAAACGCGAAGCGGCGCTCTCGTCGATACGCAGGCTGGTGAAGTCGAACAGGTTACGGTCGGCCAACTGCGACGGGATCACGTTCTGCAAGCTGCGAAAGATACTCTCGGTCCGCCCCGGGGTCTTGCGTTCCCAGTCCTGAAGCATCTCCTTGACCACCTGGCGCTGCAGGTTTTCCTGGGAGCCGCACAGGTTGCACGGGATGATCGGGAATTGCTTGAAGTCGGAGTAGGCCTGGATGTCCTTCTCGTTGCAATACGCCAGCGGGCGAATCACCACGTTGCGTCCATCATCGGCACGCAGCTTGGGCGGCATGGCCTTGAGGGAGCCGTTGAAGAACATATTGAGGAAGAACGTCTCGACGATATCGTCGCGGTGATGCCCCAGGGCCATCTTGGTCGCACCGATCTCATCGGCAAACGTGTAGAGCGTGCCACGGCGCAGGCGCGAACACAGCGAGCAAGTGGTCTTGCCCTCCGGGATCAGCTCCTTGACCACCGAATAGGTGTCTTTTTCGACGATGTGGTACTCGATGCCCAGTGCCTTGAGGTAGGCCGGCAGCACGTCTTCAGGGAAGCCCGGTTGTTTCTGGTCCATGTTGACGGCGACGATCTCGAACTTGATCGGCGCGACCTTTTGCAAGTGCAGCAGCACGTCGAGCAGGGTGTAGCTATCTTTGCCGCCGGAGAGGCAGACCATGACCTTGTCGCCGTCCTCGATCATGTTGAAGTCGGCGACCGCTTCACCGGCCAGGCGACGCAGGCGTTTTTGCAGTTTGTTCTGGTTGACCGTAAGAGTGCCCATGGCGCTTGGATCCGCTAGAGGTGTGTGACGAAAAGCCGGGTATTTTACCGGTAAGGTTGGTCAAGTTCCAATGTGGGAGGGAGCAAGCCCCCTCCCACACTTGACTGCACTGCCAACTACAGACCGCGCCGCGATTAAGCTCACTGTTTACAGCGCGATTTGCTCTAAAGCCCTACGGTTTTTCCGGTCATCACTTCCTATACTGCGACTTGAGGTCGCACATAACTATCCAGACCTTTCAGGCCATCTGGCCCGTGGGCGCTCCGATGGGGGGCGATGGTAATAACAACAGGAGTGACTGGCATGATCCATCACGTCGTGGGGCTTTTTACCCATCCCGACCAGGAATGGCGGGAAATTCGTGGCGATAAAGAAGAAAGCGTCGGCCACATGTACCTCACACACACCTTGATTCTTGCGGCGATCCCCGCCGTATCAGCCTATATCGGCACCACTCAGATCGGCTGGGTCATCGGCAACCGCTCCCCGGTCATGCTGACCCAGGAAAGCGCCTTGTGGATGACCCTCATGTCTTACGTGGCGATGCTCGGCGGCGTAGCGGTCATGGGCGCCTTCATTCACTGGATGGCGCGCACCTACGACGCCAGCCCCAGCATGGCGCGTTGTATCGCCTTTGCCACCTACACCGCCACACCGCTGTTTATCGGCGGGCTGGCGGCGCTCTACCCGCACATGTGGCTGGGGATGGTCGTTGGCACGGCGGCGATCTGTTACACGGTGTACCTGCTGTATGTGGGGTTACCGACGTTCATGAGCATCGATCCGGACGAAGGCTTCCTGTTTTCCAGCTCGGTGTTGGCCGTGGGCCTGGTCGTGCTGGTGGCAATCATGGCGTTTACTGTGATCGTCTGGGGCCTGGGCGTTGGCCCGATCTATACCAACTAAGCGGTTTCACCCAGCAGGCAAGGCCACCGCAAGGTGGCTTTGTGCGTCATGCATGACCATTCGGCGCCTGACCGATTCGGAAACACCCGCCTTTGCGGCATACTGAGCGCCTCTGGAGATAGGTACAGCATGCCCGAGCAACTCAATACCCGCGTCGAAGATTGTTTCCTGCTAGCCGAATCCTTTTTCAAACGAAACTTCAAACGCCCCCAGGTCAGCCTCAAACTGCGGGGCCAGAAGGCCGGTGTCGCGCATTTGCACGAGAACCTGCTGCGCTTCAACCCACAGTTGTACCGAGAAAACAGCCAACACTTCCTCAAACAGACCGTGGCCCATGAAGTGGCGCACCTGATCGCCCACCAATTGTTTGGCGAACGCATCCAGCCCCATGGCGAGGAATGGCAACTGATCATGCGCGGCGTGTATGAACTGCCGCCGGACCGTTGCCACACCTATGAAATCAAGCGCCGCCAGGTGACCCGCTATATCTACCGCTGCCCGTGTGCCGACAGCGACTTCCCGTTTTCGTCACAGCGCCATGGGTTGGTGAGGCAGGGGCGGCGTTATTTGTGTAGGCGCTGCCGGCAGACGTTGGTGTTTACCGGGGAAACCCGCGTTGAGTGAAATATGCGGTGTGTGTGGGGGCCTCATCGGGGGCAAGCTGAACTGGTCAAGTAATTTTGGACACCAGTTAAGGTTTCACGCCGCCAGTTTCTCCATAGCTACCGGCGACCGGTAGCCGTTGTAGCTATGGAGCCTGACGTTGTTGTATCGC
>NZ_JAKNRV010000256.1:0-7546 GCF_023072625.1 Pseudomonas emilianonis | reverse complement strand
TGGCGGGCAGCGCTTCGATCACCGGGGCGGGCGTAGCCGTAGGGGCAGGCGCGGGCGCGGGCTGCGGCGCAACCTTGGCGGTTGGCTGCGACGGATCGAGCAGGCGTTCCATCAATGCCACATACGCTTCGACATCCGCCGGCCCCACGGTATTGCCCGGCGTGGCGATGCGCATCAGCAGGTCGGTGCCTTGCAGCAACGCGTCGATATGCTCCGGTTGCAGATACAGGCGACCTTCCTGGGCGCTGACCAGGCAATCTTCCATGACATGCGACACGCTGACCCCGGCGTCCACCCCGACAATCCGCGCCGCGCCTTTGAGCGAGTGCGCAGCGCGCATGCAGGCTTCGAGCTGGTCAGCCTGGGTCGGGTTACGTTCCAGGGCCAGCAGGCCCGCGCTCAGTACCTGGGTCTGGGCATCGGCTTCCAGGCTGAACAACTCCAGCAGCGAGGCATCGCGCATCTGGTCGGGGGTCATGTGAGGCTCCGGGTCACGGCAGACAGCAACTGGGCCTCGTCCAGCCAACGCAGGCTGCGGCCCTTCCACTGCAACACACCCTGGGTGAAGCGGCCGCTGGCCTGGGTGCCGGAGGCTGACGCCGCCGTCAACGTCCGCTCGTCGATGGCATGGATACCGTCGACTTCATCCACCGGTACCACCACCGGGCCGTCCTGCGCGGCGATGATCAACATGCGCGGCATGATACGCCCGCCGGGGGTGCCGTGGCCGGTGGTGTCCAGGCCCAACAGCTCGACCAGCGACAGGCACGCCACCAGCGCACCGCGCACGTTCGCCACGCCAAGCAATGCGCGGGAACGTTGGTGTGGCAGGGAATGAATCGGTTGCAGCGGCGCCACTTCCACCAGGCAGCGGGTGGCGATCCCGAGCCATTCTTCGCCGAGGCGGAATATCAGCAGGGAACGGGTGACGATGTCTTCGCCGGCTTCGGCAGCGGCGACCGGGCGCCGATCGTCGTGCTGCAACGCATAGCGATCCAGCAAGCGGGTGGCGGCGGCAGAGTACACCGAGCAGTTGCGGCAGTGGATATGGTCCGCCAGCAACGGGCAGGACTTGTCACCGTGAATACCGATACGGTTCCAGCAATCGTCGATGGCCTGGGCGTCGGCTATCGTCAGGTCCAGGCCTGCAGTGTCGAGCGCGTTGGGGCTACTCATGGTTTTTGCTCACTGTCAGCTCGCTACGCGCGGCTCGCGCCTGTAAACGGCGCGCCCCCGCAGTGTCGCCCTGGGCTTCGAGCAGCCCGGCCAATTGCATCAGGGCCTGCGGGTGCTGCGGTTCCAGGTACAAGGCTTTTCGGTAAAACCCCTGGGCTTCCAGGGCGCTGCCGGCCACATCGCTGAGCAACCCCAACCAGTAAAACACCTGGGCGGCCGGCGGATGTTGGCTTAAATAGCGTTCGCAGGCGGCACGGGCTTCGGCGCTTTTGCCTTCGTTGGCCAGGATCGCGATCTGGTTGAGCAGGTCGCCAGCGTCCGACGCCGGCGCGCTGATCGGCACCACCTGCGCGCTGAACGTACTGAACGGGCGCGGCTTGGGCGGGATCGGTGCGACGCTGTGCCGAGGCGGGGGCGCGGGCATCGGCACAAAGACCGGCTCAGGCTTGACCGGCTCGGTGTGTCGGCTAAAGGCAAACGACTGCGGCACGCCGATCGAACGCATGCCATGCCGCCCCAACAGGCTGCCTTCGGCCGGGCCGATAAATAGCACGCCGTCCACATGGGTCAGGTTCTTGAGCACGTCGAACACTTGTTTTTGTGTCGGCTGGTCGAAATAGATCAGCAGGTTGCGGCAAAACACAAAATCGTAGCTCGGCTCATTGGCGAGCAACCCTGGGTCGAGCAGGTTGCCGACTTGCAGGCGCACCTGTTCGCGCACGCGGTCGTCGATACGATAGCCATCGGCCTGCTCGGTGAAGTGGCGGTCGCGAAACTCAAGGTCGCCGCCGCGAAACGAGTTGCGGCCATACACGCCACGCAGGGCACGCTCCACCGACAGCGGGCTGACGTCGATGCCCTGCACCTTGAACTGGTGCGGCGCCAGGCCGGCATCGAGCAAGGCCATGGCGATCGAATAGGGTTCTTCGCCGGTGGAACAGGGCAGGCTGAGAATGCGCAACGCGCGCAACTGGTTGATCTCGGCCAGACGCGCCTTGGCCAGGCGGGCCAGGGTCGCGAAGGATTCGGGGTAACGGAAAAACCAGGTCTCGGGCACGATCACCGCTTCGATCAGCGCTTGCTGTTCGTCGTGGGAGCGCTGCAGATGGTGCCAGTACTCATCCGCCGTGTGGGCCTCTACGGCCTGACTGCGCTGGCGCACGGCGCGTTCGATGATGGCTTCGCCCACCGAGGCCACATCCAGGCCGATGCGTTCTTTCAAGAAGGCAAAGAAGCGCGGGTCGTCGCTCATAGGCTCGACTCGGCAGAAAACAGCAAGGCGCGCACTTCATTGGTGAGCAGATCCGCGACGCCGATCCACTGCATCAAACCCAAGGCATCTTCACGCACCGGCCCCAGGTAGGGCGCCTGGGGATTGTCCAGACCGTATGGCTTGAATTGCGCCGGGTCGCAACGCAGGGTTTCGGTGGCCTGCTCCAGAATCAGCCCCAGCCAACGCGCCTCGAGCCAGGGCTCAGGTTTGTAGTTGACCAACACCAGCCGGGTACTGGTCCGCGCCTGGGCCGGCTTGCCGAAGGTCAAGGCACTGAGATCGACAACCGGCACCATCGCGCCGCGATGGGCAAAGATGCCCGCCACCCACAGCGGTGCATGGGCGAGGGGTTTGAGCGGCAGGCGCGGCAGTACCTCGGCCACTTCCGTGGCCTTGAGGGCATAACGTTCGTCGCCGATGTGGAACACCAGGAACAACGCCTTTTTCGCTGCCGGGACGGCGCCGTGTTTAGCCGCGAGGTCGCTCATCAGACTTTGAAGCGCGACACGCCGCCGCGCAGACCGACCGCAACCTGGCTCAGTTCATCAATGGCAAAGCTGGCCTGGCGCAAGGACTCGACCGTCTGGCTGCTGGCATCGCCCAATTGCACCAGCGCGTGGTTGATCTGCTCGGCACCGGTGGCCTGGGCCTGCATGCCTTCGTTGACCATCAACACCCGCGGCGCCAGAGCCTGGACCTGGTGGATGATCTGCGACAGTTGCTCGCCCACTTGCTGCACTTCGAACATGCCCCGGCGAACTTCTTCGGAGAACTTGTCCATGCCCATCACCCCGGCAGACACCGCCGACTGGATCTCGCGCACCATCTGCTCGATGTCGTAGGTGGCGACGGCGGTCTGGTCGGCCAGGCGGCGCACTTCGGTGGCCACCACGGCAAAGCCGCGGCCGTACTCACCGGCTTTCTCGGCCTCGATGGCGGCGTTGAGGGACAACAGGTTGGTCTGGTCGGCGACCTTGACGATGGTGACCACCACCTGGTTGATGTTGCCGGCCTTCTCGTTAAGGATCGCCAGCTTGGCGTTGACCAATTCGGCAGCGCCCATCACCGAGTGCATGGTTTCTTCCATGCGCGCCAAGCCTTGCTGGCCGGAACCGGCGGCGACCGAGGCCTGGTCGGCGGCGGTGGAGACTTCGGTCATGGTGCGGACCAAATCCTTGGAAGTGGCAGCGATCTCCCGCGAAGTAGCGCCGATCTCGGTGGTGGTTGCGGCGGTTTCCGTGGCCGTGGCCTGTTGTTGCTTAGAGGTGGCGGCAATCTCGGTGACCGAGGTCGTGACCTGCACAGACGAACGCTGGGCCTGGGACACCAGGGCCGTCAGTTCGGTCATCATGTCGTTGAAGCCGGTTTCGACAGCGCCGAATTCGTCCTTGCGCGCAAGGTTCAAGCGCTTGCTCAGGTCACCGGTACGCATGGTGTCGAGGATCTCGACGATGCGCTTCATCGGCGCGATGATTGTGCGCATCAGCAGCAGGCCGCACAGGCCGGCGGCGAAGATGGCGATGATCAGCGACACCGCCATGCTGATCTTGGCCGACAGGACCGACTCGTCGATGGCCGCCGTGGCGAGGTCAGACACGCTCTTGTTTTCGGTGATGATGTCATTGAGCTTCATGCGCCCTTCGATCCAGATCGGCGTCAATTGCTCTTCGAGCAAGACGTTCGCACCCGGCAGGTCATTGGCTTCAATGCGCGCCAGCACCTCGGCGAGGGCCTTGTTGTAGTTGATATGCGCCGCCTTGAAGTTATCGAACTCCATGCGATCAGCCTGGCTGTTGACGGTTTTTTCGTAGTTGGCTATCTGCTGTTCAATACGCGCTTCGAAGGACTTGAAGTCGGTCTTATCGGCACTGGTAAGGGTTTTATCTGCGCGCAGACCAATGATATCGATGGTCAGCAAATAGCTGTCGACCCACGCGCTGCGGATCATCGAACTGAGGTAAACCCCCGGCACAGCATCGTCCCGGACCGATTCCTGGCTGGCTTCGATCTTCAGCAACCGTGAGTAGGACACCACAACCATCAGCAGCATGATCGCGATAATGACCGCAAAGCTCGCCATAATCCGCTGGCGCAAGGTCCAATTCTTCACAGTGTTTCCTCGAGGGGCCATTCAAATGAGGGGGAGTATAGCTGAGCAGAAGCCCTCATTTATCAATGGGTTTCGATGTGGCGTACATAGAATGCAAAAACAGCCTCTAGGGATTAAAGAACCACCCTACATCAGACCAAGAAGCATCTGACTTCTCGCCTTTTCTCACCTCATCTAGCGTGCTCCTTCCTAAAGATTACAAAAGGATACATCTAGGATGGAGCGTTACCACATCACCGTAGGTGCTAAAACCACCGCCAACGGCACAGTGCGCACCGGCTGTACGAATTGCAGCATTAACGGAATGGACCAGGCACGCGAAGGCGATGAGGTTTATTGCCCGACCTGCGAGACCATTGGGGTGATCGTCTGCGACGGCCCCCGCCTGGTAGACACAACAAATGGACTTAACTTCGCGCTGGAAGGCGACCTCTGTTACTGCAAGTGCACCCCCCGCCCGCGACTGATTGCCAATCAGACGCTCAGCTCGCAGATTATCGAAGACACGCCTCAACCCCAAGCCAGAGCCGCCACGCAAGCCGCCACCCAATACACTGAATCCAGTACGCCCTCCTCTACCCACTTCACACCTACGCCCCGTCAGTTCACGCCAAGTCTCAACGAAGCACGGGGACCAACCTGCGAGAACATCTGGCGTGAGTATCAGAACCGAGCCGAAGCCATCGTGGCACCGGGTGGCGTGATGATTACCGATCCCAAAGCGCGTAACCGTGCCATCAATGCTGCCTACGCCCAGCTATGGGCCTGGATCAGCGTTTCCAGTGGGCCGGTCTTGCGGCGTTTGCGTCCAAGCAAGTGGGCTGTGGCCTGCTGCACGCGGCGCAATCCATCGAGAGGATTCAGGCGGAATATGAAGCTGCGGAGCAATTGCGAAGAAGTGCCCGGAAAGGGGTTTGGGGGTTGTTCAGCGCCGAGGAACGTGAACGGCAGGCAAAGCTGCGGGAGTATGAGCGGCGCCTGCGGGACCATGAACAAGCCAGCCGCAATAACCCAATGCCTGATGTTGATTGGCGGCGCGAGGGTGAACCGTTATCGAGCGTGCAGCAGCTTTATCAACATGTGTACGAGATGATGGCGATGGGAAATACCACGCTGTTTTTGGATGTGTTTCCGTTGCATGCGTTTTATAAGGAGCAGGGGTTGGGGTTGCTTGAGACCTGCCTGTCCGCGCGCCAGAACATTTTTGAGGATGGGCTACAGCGGGTGTTGTGGCCGGTGGGGCAGGATAAGTTGAGGTTTGGGGGGGATTACCCGGAAATATTGCATGCATTCAAGGCTATTGACGATGGAGACATTGCTAAAAGTGTTGAGCATCTGGCTGACCACGAACAACGAAACATTCTTCAACCGACCATGTACGGTGATCCAAAACTAGTGGCTCTGCTACGTAGCAACCATCTTTCATACGTCACGGGTATACCGTCCGGGATCGCTCAAGCCATTGAACTGACACTAGCAAACCAATGCAGCACCGCTGATGACGGTCGGACCATTGATTTCAGCAACAACCCCTTCGCCAATCTAGCCGATATCGACCAGCGTATGGCATTCGTGCTCAAGGCTGCAGCGCGGTTTCACACACTACTAAATAGCACTGAGCGGTATCGAATCGAACTCGAGCTAGAAGACATCGCTGAAAGCCGGGGGGGCCGATGAATCGAATCGCGAAGCTAGGTTGGCGACGTGGCGGAACGGGACTGGTCGTTGCAGCATCACTCATATGGGTAGCGATACGCCTGAGCGCGGAAGATCCGGAAATAGCACTGATGCTTGGCGAGCCCTGGGAAGACATGCGTCAGCGCTCCAGCGCAAGCATTGGCCCGGCGATTCCCGGACACCACTGGTTCAGAATGCCGAAATCCGATTCTCGACTTCGCTACATAGATCCAAAATACGGATTCGTAACCCCTTTGGCCCGCTTCTTCACGATAGGCTTCGATGATGAGCGAGTTGGCAGTATTCGTATGTCACCTCAAATCGAGCCACTATTGCTCGACGACACCCTCAAAGTCGTACTGGATTTGCAGGAGCAATGGCGCAAGGCGGGTTGGGCGCCCATCCGTGTCGCGTCCAACCCCCCATTCGCCGACACCCCGGAATGGCGTGCCCGGCTACGCAATGTGAACCGAGGCGGCACAGCCTATTGGCGAGCAAGTGACCAGTATCAAGTGATGCTGGTGGTTGGACGATTCAAGGACGATAGACGCCCCACAGAGGAGCGTTACCTCATGACGCTGCAACTGGCCACGCCATGGGGTCCTCCTTAACCGCACCCGATAGACCCATCACTACCTGATCGCGCCCATCCGTGGGAACGATCCCTAAAGCGTCGCCTGGCGCACCTGTTTCTCCAGCTCAACCTTCAAACCGGGCTCCAACTTAAGCTGCCGCGCCAGCTCATCCAGATACGCCTTCTCCATAAAGTTCTCCTCATCCACCAGCATCACACTGGCGATGTACATCTCGGCGGCCATTTCCGGGGTGCTTGCCGCCCGCGCCACGTCGGCCGGGTCGAGGGGTTTGTTCAGCTCGCCATGCAGCCAGCTTTGCAATTGGCGGTCGTTATCCAGCTTGGTGAACTCACCTTCGATCAGCGCGCGCTCGCGCTCATCCACATGCCCGTCGGCCTTGGCCGCCGCCACCAATGCCTTGAGGATGGCTTGGCTGTGTTGCTCGACTTGGGCCGGCGGCAGGCGGTCGATAGTTTGCGGCTCGCCTTGGGGCGCGCTGGCCTGTTGCGCCTGCCAGTTGCCGTAGGCTTTGTAGGCGATCACGCCCAATGCCGCCAACCCGCCATAGGTCAGGGCCTTGCCGCCGAATTTGCGCGCTTTTTTATTGCCCAGCAGCAGGTCCTTGATGTGCAGCAGGCCGACAAACTCGTTGCGCTGCGCGTCATACACCGGATAACGGCTGAATTTGTGGCGACGGAACAGCGCGAGGATTTCCTTGAGCGGGGCGTTGAAGTC
>NZ_JAKNRV010000255.1:0-7567 GCF_023072625.1 Pseudomonas emilianonis | reverse complement strand
TGGGCCTCGAATTCCTGCCGTTCCTCAACAATCCGATTGTCGCCGTGGCGCCGCCCGACCACCCCTTGAGCCTGCAAGGACCGCTGCGCCTGAAAGACCTGGAGCCTTACACGCTGCTGCTGCGCGAACCGGGCTCCGGCACGCGGCTGGCGTGCGAGGAATACTTCAAGGAAAAACGCGTGCACTTCACCCAGACGGTGGAAGTTGCCTCCGCCGAAGCGCAGCGTGAGTGCGTGGTGGCAGGGCTAGGCGTGGCCTTGTTGACGCGCCACGCCCTGAACCTGGAACTGGCCACCGGCGGGCTCAAGGAGCTGCCGGTGGAAGAGCTGCCGCTGTACCGCAGTTGGTGCCTGGTGCAGGCCAAGGCCAAGCGCCTGTCACCGGTGGCCCATGCGTTCCTGGGCTTTATCCGCAGCGAGCGGGTGCAGATCAGCGTGCTGGCTGAGCGCTTCGCTGGGCAGCCGCGGGTGCCTGCCAGTGCAGTTCCGGGTAGTCCGTGATGCTTTGCAGCAATTGGCGTTGATCACAGCGGTCTTCGATTGCGCGACGGAACGCCATGCGGCGCTGGTCTTCCTGCTGACGACGGGTCTTGACGGAGCTGTTGCTATCTTCGTAGGGCCGGGCCATTTGGAGTCTCCCAATGCGAGTGCGGGGAGTTCAGGATGGGCGTGGGGGATGACGGTTTGGCGGCGCGGGGATGACAGGACGATGAATCTTCTGGACAGGCAAGAAATGCAAATGTGGGAGGGAGCTTGCTCCCGATGGCGGTGGTTCAGTCAAAGCATTCAGTGACTGACACGCCCCTCCCACATTTGGATCGCTGTATGGCGCTTAGTCGTCGAGGGCTTTTACGGACTTGGGCGAGAGACGCAAGCTGCGCAAGCTGCGCTTCACGCTCTTGAGGTGGTTGACCAGGCTCGGCCCGCGCGCCATGGCCACGCCCATCGCCAGCACGTCGATCACCACCAGGTGGGCGATGCGCGAGGTCAACGGCGTATAGATTTCGGTGTCTTCGTGCACATCGATCGCCAGGTTGACCGTGGACAGCTCCGCCAACGGCGTCTGGCTCGGGCACAGGGTGATCAGCGTGGCGCCGCTTTCACGCACCAGGTTGGCGGTGATCAGCAAGTCTTTGGAGCGGCCGGACTGGGAGATACAGATGGCTACGTCGCTCGGCTTCAACGTCACGGCCGACATCGCCTGCATGTGTGGGTCGCTGTAGGCCGCCGCCGTCAGCAGCAGTCGGAAGAACTTGTGCTGGGCATCGGCTGCAACCGCACCCGACGCACCAAACCCGTAGAACTCGACACGCTGGGCCTGGGACATCGCCGTCACGGCCTTTTGCAGCTCCACCGGGTCGAGCTTCTCGCGCACTTCCATCAGGGTGTGCAGCGTGGTGTCGAAGATCTTGAGGCTGTAGTCAGCGACGGAGTCGTCTTCGTGAATCGCAAACTGACCGAAGCTCGCGCCGGCGGCCAGGCTTTGGGCCAGTTTGAGTTTCAGGTCCTGGAAGCCGGAACAACCGATAGCGCGGCAGAAGCGCACGATGGTCGGCTCACTGATGCCCACGCTGTGGGCCAGGTCAGCCATGGAACTGTGCATTACGGCCGCAGGGTCAAGCAGCACGTGGTCGGCAACCTTGAGTTCCGATTTGCGTAACAGGTGGCGCGACTGGGCGATATGTTGCAACAGGTTCAAAGGAAAGGACTCTTGTTGTTGGCCAATGCCAGGGATGTAGCAAGTTTGTAGTTATACTACAAGAATTGCCGTTTTGCCCGTCCGATGCATCACTAAATCGCCCTGCTGCCCTTTGAATCTAAGGGCAGCCAAGTTGTAGCCACAAAGGCTGAAGGCACGCCCCTAGGAAAAATCTGCATTTTTCCGTAACAACTCTGCCAGCCCTTGAGCCTCCATCGGCCGACTGATCAAGTAGCCCTGCACCTCGTCGCAATGCTCCCCACGCAGGAAATCCAACTGCTGCTGATCTTCCACCCCTTCAGCCACCACCTTGAGCGCCAAACCGTGGGCCATGGCGATGATCGCGCGGGTAATGGCCGCGTCTTCCCGCCCCTGGCCGAGGCCGCGGATAAAGGTCTGGTCGATCTTCACGTAGTCCACGGGGATGCGCTTGAGGTAACTGAGAGACGAGTAGCCGGTACCGAAATCGTCGATGGCCAACTTCACCCCCAGGTCGCGCAGTTGCTGGAAGGTGGCGATGATGTGCTCGACACTGTCGAGCAACTGGCTTTCGGTCAGCTCAAGCTCAAGGTATTGCGGGTCCAGGCCGGTTTCTTCCAGCACCTGGCGGACCAGGCTGACCAGCTTGCCTTGACGCAGTTGATGCACCGACAGGTTCACCGACACGCGTATCGGCGCCAGCCCCTGACGCTGCCACTCACAGGCCTGCCAGCAGGCCTGGCGCAGGACGAACTCGCCCAACGGCACGATCAGCCCGGTTTCTTCGGCCAGGCCGATGAAGTCGCCTGGCGGCACCATGCCCCACTGCGGATGCTCCCAACGAATCAACGCCTCGGCGGCGTTCAGCTTGCCGGTGGCCAAACACAATTTCGGTTGGTAGAACACCGACAACTGATGCTCGTCGAGGGCCTTGCGCAGTTGGTTTTCCAGCTGCAAACGCTCCAGGGTGCTGGCTTGCAGGCTGTCGGTGTAGAACTGGAAATTATTCCCGCCCAGGTGTTTGGCGTGTTGCATGGCCATGTTCGCCTGGCTGACCAACGCCGAAATTTCCCGCGCATTATCCGGGAGCAGGCTGACGCCCATCGAGGCGCTGACCACCAATTCATGCCCGTCCACCGCCACCGGCACGCGCAACTTGGCCAGCAGGCGCGTGGCCACGCGCGCCAGGCTTGAGAGGTTGCCGTAGGCATCGAAGAGCACGGCGAACTCATCCCCGGACAAACGCGCAATGGTGTCGGCTTCGGGCAAGGCGTTGATCAGTCGACGCGCCATTTTTTGCAACAATTGGTCGGCGACGTCATGACCCAGGCTGTCGTTGAGCAACTTGAAACGGTCGAGGTTGATATGCAGCAACGCCAGGCTGCGCCCACCTTGCCGCACCCGCTGGTGCGCTTCGCGCAGCCGTTCACGAAACAGCGAGCGGTTGGCCAGGCCGGTCAACTCGTCATAGTGCGTGAGGTAGCGCATGCGCTCCTCGGACTCACGCCGCGCCGATAAATCGGCGAAGAAGCCCACGATATGGCTGACGTTTCCTCGAATATCGCGCACCACGTTCAGTTGCAGCCACTGCGGGTACAGCTCGCCGTTCTTGCGGGTCTCCACCAGTTCGCCCTGCCAGGTGCCGTGACTGAGCAGCGCCTGGCGGATGACCGGGAAGTGCCGCCGGGCATCGCGGCTGCACGGCAGTTCCACCACATTGCGTCCGAGCATGTCGTCGATATCAAAGCCGGTGACCCGACTGAAGGCCTGGTTGACGGCGAGCAGCGCGTAGTCCGGGTCCAAGATCACAATGCCTTCACTGGCCGCTTCGAAGACGGTCGAGGCCAGGCGTTGCTGTTCTTCCAAGACTTTGCTCGCGCTGATGTCGCGGCGCGTGCCGAGCATGCGGGTCACGCGACCGCTGGGCGCACGCTCCACGGCGCGGCCACGGTCTTCGATCCACACCCAGTGGCCATCGCCATGGCGCACCCGGTATTCCACCAGATAATCCTCGCTGCGGCCCTTGAGATGCTCCACCAGGGCACGCCTGAGCAGCGGCAAGTCGTCGGGGTGCAGGCGCGGCTTGAGGTGGCTGAGCATCGCCGTGACGTACTCGGGCTCCAGGCCGAACAGCTCCTTGAGCTGGGTGTGGTGGACTTCGTCGGTTTGCAGGTTCCAATCCCACAGGCCCAATTCGCTGGCTTGCAGCGCCATCGCCAGGCGCGCTTCGCTTTTATTCAGGGCCAGGCTGGCGGCGTCCAGCTCCTGGCTGCGTTGCGCCACGCGGTCCTGCAGGCCGATTTGCGCTTCACGCAGCTCCTGCTCAACCTGGCGGCGCTGCTCGACTTCGCGCACCAGCTCCTGATTCAACTGTTCACTGCGCTGCTGCGCCTGTTGCAAATGCTCGATCAGCGCCTGGTTTTGAAAGCGCCGCAACAGCCCGTGCTGGATCAGGCGATTGACCTGCCACGCCACCACACTCAAAGACCCCAGCAGGATCAGGCCGAGCACCCCCCACCCCTGTTGTTGCTCGGCGCCGTTCCAGAAGAGATAGACGATGGCCGGCACCAGGCACGGCAGCGCGAATGACAGGAACGCCGACAGGCTCACCGCATAGGCGACGCTGGCGGACAACGTCGCCGCGCCGATCAGGCCGAACACCCAAGCCTGCTGCATAAAGCTGTCCGCTGGCACCAGGGCAATGGCGGCGGTGGCCAGGGTCAGGCCGCTGACCGCTGAGCCGAGCATGAACATGCGCCGCCAGATCGGTTGGGCCTGGCGGCTGGGCATCGCCGAGTCAAAGGCGGCCACCTGGATCACGCGCAACGCCACCAGCGCCAGCAGCCAGACCAGCCAGATGCTGTCGAGCAGGTAGTGTTTGGGGTTCCAGATCAACCAGGCGCAGACCAGGCCGTTGACCAGCATCAACAAGGTCGGCAGCAGCGAACCCTGGTAGAGCAGGCGCGTGCGTTCGACCGCCATCTCGGTAGCGTAGTGTTTTCGGATAACCTGCGCGGGCGCCGCCGTGGGGCCAAACAGGTCGGTGCTAAGGGTCATAGGCGGTGTTCTTATAATGGTGAGCCCGAAACGTCGACGGAGCATACACAAGCAAGCGCCTGGGCCAAACTGCTGCGCGTCATAAAAACCACCGGGGCGTGCCACGCAAACCTCGGGGCCAGACAGCTTGAGCGAGACGCTGCGCGGCCTGCGGCCCATGACCGACCGGTCATCAGCGCCGCCAGAATGCCCACCCGTCCAGGATTGCCATGGATGTTTTCCGTCGACCACCCGGCATTGGGATTTGCCCCACTCCCCCGCGGGCCATAGAATGCGCCGATGCGCGATGATCTCTCCCTTTTGCTGAACTCCCTCAACGATGCCCAACGCCAGGCCGTAGCGGCCCCCGTTGGCCGTCAGTTGGTCCTGGCCGGTGCTGGCTCCGGTAAAACCCGTGTGCTGGTGCACCGTATCGCCTGGTTGATCCAGGTCGAGAACGCGTCCCCGCATTCCATATTGTCGGTGACCTTCACCAATAAGGCCGCTGCCGAGATGCGCCACCGCATCGAGCAGTTGATGGGCATCAGCCCGGCCGGCATGTGGGTGGGCACCTTCCACGGCCTGGCGCACCGCCTGTTGCGGGCGCATTGGCAGGAAGCGGGCCTCGCCCAGACCTTCCAGATCCTCGACAGCGATGACCAGCAACGCCTGGTCAAGCGCGTGATCCGCGAGCTGGGCCTCGACGAACAGCGTTGGCCGGCGCGCCAGGCCCAGTGGTTTATCAACGGCCAGAAAGACGAAGGCCTGCGCCCGCAACATATCCAGGCCAGCGGCGATTTGTTCCTGGCCACCATGCGCAGCATTTATGAAGCCTACGAGGCCGCCTGCGCGCGCGCCGGCGTGATCGACTTCTCTGAGTTGCTGCTGCGCGCCCTCGACCTGTGGCGCGATAACCCCGGCCTGCTGGCCCATTACCAGAAACGCTTCCGGCATATCTTGGTGGACGAGTTCCAGGACACCAACGCCGTGCAGTACGCCTGGTTGCGCCTGTTAGCCAAGGGCGGCGACAGCCTGATGGTGGTGGGCGACGACGACCAGTCGATCTACGGCTGGCGCGGCGCGAAAATCGAGAACATCTACCAGTATTCCGAAGACTTCCCGGACGCGGTCACCATCCGCCTGGAGCAGAACTACCGCTCCACCGCCGGTATCCTCAAGGCCGCCAACGCCTTGATCGCCAATAACACCGGGCGCCTGGGCAAAGAGCTGTGGACCGACGGCGGCGAAGGCGAAGCGATCAACCTGTACGCGGCGTTCAACGAGCACGACGAAGCGCGCTACGTGGTGGAAACCATCGAAAGCGCATTGAAAACCGGCCTGGCGCGCAGCGACATCGCGATTCTGTACCGTTCCAACGCCCAATCGCGGGTGCTGGAAGAAGCCTTGCTGCGCGAGCGCATCCCGTACCGCATTTACGGCGGCCAGCGCTTCTTCGAGCGCGCCGAAATCAAGAACGCCATGGCCTACCTGCGTTTGCTGGAAGGCCGTGGCAACGATGCGGCGCTGGAGCGGGTGATCAATATCCCGGCCCGTGGCATCGGCGAAAAAACCGTTGAAGCGATTCGCGACCATGCCCGCCATGCCGATGTGTCGATGTGGGAAGCCATGCGCTTGCTGATCGCCAACAAAGGCCTGACAGGCCGTGCCGCCGGGGCGTTGGGGGTGTTTGTCGAGCTGATCGAAAACCTGACGGCCAAGTGCGCAGAAATGCCCCTGCATTTGATGACCCAGACCGTGATCGAGCAGTCCGGGCTGATTGCCTATCACGAAGCGGAAAAAGGCGAGAAAGGCCAGGCCCGGGTCGAAAACCTTGAGGAACTGGTCAGCGCCGCCCGCGCATTTGAAAACACCGAGGCCGATGAAGAGCTGACCCCGCTCGCCGCGTTCCTCGGCCATGCGTCGCTGGAAGCCGGCGATACCCAGGCCGATGAGCATGAAGACAGCATCCAACTGATGACCTTGCACAGCGCCAAGGGCCTGGAGTTTCCTTACGTGTTCCTGGTGGGCATGGAAGAAGGCCTGTTCCCCCACAAGATGAGCCTGGAAGAGCCCGGCCGCCTTGAGGAAGAACGCCGCCTGGCCTACGTGGGCATTACCCGGGCGATGCAGAACCTGGTGATGACCTACGCCGAGACCCGCCGCCTGTACGGGAGTGAGACCTACAACAAGGTGTCGCGCTTCGTGCGTGAAGTGCCGAAGGGTCTGATCCAGGAAGTGCGCCTGTCCAACAGCGTCAGCCGCCCGTTCGGCGGCGGCCAGCAGCAAAACTCCAGCAGCATGTTTGCAGGTTCCGAGATCCCGGAAACCCCGTTCAGCCTTGGCCAGTTGGTCAAACACGCGATCTTCGGTGAAGGGGTGATCCTCAACTTCGAAGGCGCCGGCGCCCAGGCACGGGTGCAGGTAAACTTTGCCGAGGGCAGCAAGTGGCTGATGATGGGTTACGCGAAACTCGAAGCCGTCTGAAACACTTTTAAACATGAAGGTTGTTGGCCCGCCCTTGTTTTTAAGGCGTGCGGGCCAATATGTGTAATAAGTCCTACAGATCATTCTGGATCGGTCTTACGCAAAAGCCCGAAACATTATGTCGCTAGCCACTGTCACCACACCTGTGCAACATGGCGCGCGTGCAATCCACAAATGGGAATTCCCTTTATGAAACGTTTTCTTAGCATCGCCATGGCGTTGTGCATTGGCCTGACGATGAGCCTCGACGCCAACGCCAAGCGCTTCGGTGGCGGCAAAAGCATGGGCTCGGCACCGACTCACCAGACCAGCCAAATGGCCCCATCCGCCGGTGTCGGCGGTGCTGCCGCCACTGCAGGCGCGGCCGGTG
>NZ_JAKNRV010000254.1:0-7574 GCF_023072625.1 Pseudomonas emilianonis | reverse complement strand
CGAGGCGGATTTGCCCGGCTTGGGCCAGACGAACCCTGCCGGCACCTCAAACCGCAGCGGTTGGACTTCAGCCACACCTTGGCGGCGCAGCAGATAGGGGCGCGCCAACAGGGCAAACGTCACCAGTGTCGACGCCGGATTGCCCGGCAGGCCGATCACCGGCACGCCACGAAAATGGCCGAAGGTCAGCGGTTTGCCGGGCTTGATCGCCAGCTTCCACAAGGCCAGCTCGCCCTCTTCACGCAGGGCAATGCCGAGAAAATCCGCCTCGCCTACCGACACACCGCCGGTCGACAGAATCAGGTCAACTGCGCCCAGGCCGGCCAAGCTGCTGGCCCAGGGCGTGACCGACATGGTGCGGATTTCCGATGCGCGCATGAGCGGCACGGCATATGGCACGGTGGTCTTGCATGTGGCACCGGAAGCCGCTGCCGGCGGGCCGTTGGCCACGGTGCAGGAAGGTGACTGGATCGAACTCGACTGCGCCAACGGGCGCTTGCACCTGGACATCCCCGACGCCGAGCTGGCGGCGCGCATGGCCGACCTGAAACCCCCGCAGAAGCTGATCGTCGGAGGCTATCGCCAGCTGTACATCGACCACGTGCTGCAGGCGGACCAGGGCTGCGACTTCGATTTCCTGGTAGGTTGCCGTGGGGCCGAAGTCCCACGTCATTCCCACTAATTGGGATGCTATGATGCCGCCTATTTAGCCAGAGCATCCCTGTCGTTATGGATCACCAGCCGTCCAAGCCGCGCAAGAGCATGCATGCCCAGATCGTCCAGGACTTGGGCATGCACATCGTTTCCGGCCGCTTCAAGCCGGAAGAAAGACTGCCCATGGAGGCCACGCTCTGCGAGGAGTACAAGGTCAGCCGCTCAGTGTTGCGTGAGGCCACGCGAGTGCTCAGCGCCAAGGGCCTGGTGTACTCCAAGCCACGGGTGGGCGCAGTGGTGCGGCCACGGCTGAAATGGCACCTGCTCGACCCGGACGTACTGTCCTGGTTGATGCAGTCCACGCCCCATAGCGAGTTTTTCAACACCCTGGCCGGTGTGCGGCGCATCCTCGAGCCGGAAATCGCCGCCATGGCCGCGACCACGGCCACCGACGAAGACATCACCACCATCGAAAAAGCCTACCTCGGCATGGAAACCGCGCAGACCCACGACGCGCTGCTACAGGCCGACCTGGACTTTCACCGCGCAATTGCCGACGCCACGCGCAACGACCTGTTGGCCTATATGTGCAACATGCTGTCGCTGCCGCTGCGCGAGTCGATCAACATCACCAACCGCCGCCCGGATATCCAGGGCCTGAGCCTGCCCCGCCACAAGGCGATCCTCACCGCGATCCAGAACCGCGACGCCCTCGGCGCCCGGCATGCTTCGCTGGTGCAACTGGACGACACGCGGGTAGCGCTGGATACGGTGATGAATGTGCTGACGCCGTTGTAAGCCCCACCCTCGTTCGACAGCCATTAAGATCAAATGTGGGGCTCGACGGTGCCCGCAAGGTGGGGGCGCAGGAACACTTTCTGTCAGCCCTGGAGATCAAATGTGGGAGATGTCGAGCCCCAGCGAGGCTTCGATGACGGTGGTTCTGCCAGCATTGTTGCTGCCTGACCCACCACTATCGCGGCCTCGCCGGGGCTCAACATCTCCCACAGGCCCTGCTGAGCGGCTGCCTCAGCGATAGCGTTCCAACCAATGGGCATACGGCGCAGGCAAGGTCCAGGACGCTTTCTCTACCCCCAGCTCCTTGGCGGCAAAGTACGCCCAATGCGGATCAGCCAGATGCGCACGCCCCACCGAGACCAAGTCCACCTGCCCGGCCTGCAACGCACCTTCTGCCAGTTGCGGCGTGCCAAACCCCCAGGCCGAAGTGACCGGAATACCGGCTTCGCGGCGCACGCGCTCAGCGATCGGCCCCAGGAACGCCGGGCCCCACGGGATCTGGGTGTCGGCAATGGTGAAGCCGACGCTGACGCTCAGCAGGTCCAGGCCACCGGCCTTGAAGCGACGGGCCAACTCGATGGATTCGGTCAGGGTCTGCTCGTCACGGCCGTCGTATTCGATCACGCCGAAACGCGCGGTCAACGGCAGGTTTTCCGGCCAGACTTCACGCACAGCGGCCAGGGTTTCCAGGAGGAAACGGCTGCGATTATCGAAGCTGCCGCCGTAGGCATCGGTACGCTGGTTGGAATGCTCGGAGAAAAAGCTCTGGGCCAGGTAGCCGTGGGCAAAGTGCAGTTCGATCCATTCAAAACCGGCGTCGCGGGCACGGCGGGCGGCGTCGACGAAGTCCTGGCGCACGCGGGCGATGTCGTCCAGGGTCATGGCGCGCGGCACGTTAGGCAGGTTGGCGCCGAACGCAATGGCCGACGGCGCGAGGGTTTCCCAACTGCGCGCATCGGAAGCCGGCATATGGTCATCCCCTTCCCACGGGCGGTTGGCACTGGCCTTACGACCGGCATGGGCGATCTGAATGCCCGGTACCGCACCAGCAGCCTTGATGGCCTTGACCATCGGCACGAACGCCTGGGCGTGGGCGTCGCTCCAGATACCCGCGCAACCGGGGGTGATACGGCCTTCAGGGGACACTGCGGTGGCTTCAACCACCAGCAAACCGGCGCCGCCACGGGCCATGCTGGCGAGGTGAACGTGGTGCCAGTCGTTGACGATACCGTCGTTGGCCATGTACTGGCACATCGGCGGGATCGCGATGCGGTTACGCAAGGTCACGTCTTTAAGTGTGTAGGGTTCAAACAAAGCAGCCATCGGGAACCTCCAGGGGCAAGTGCGTGATTCGATAGTTCGATGGTATTCGAACTATGGTATTCAACGCCAGCCCTGTTATCATTTGTTTTATGCGAGCCTTCAAACACCCCGCCCAACAAGACCTGACCCTCGAACGCGTGCTCTACGCCTTGAGCGACTCGGTGCGCCTGGAAATCGTGCGCTGCCTGGCCGGCGTACCCGAAGCCACCTGCGGCGAACTGGACGGCGGGCGGCCGAAATCCAGCATGTCCCACCACTTTCGCGTGTTGCGCGATGCCGGGCTGGTCCACACCCGCAGCGTCGGCACCACTCATCTGAATTCGTTGCGCGCGGACGTGCTTGAGGCGCGCTTTCCTGGGTTGCTGGCGAGCATTTTGGCTCAGCACTGAGAAACGATTCAGCCTGCACAATCCTTGACCGCGAACCTTTCACCGCAAACCAACGTCCGAGCTTAGGCACTATTGCTTATCGCTCGCCGCGAGGTCTCCGTTTGAAAGCTGCCATCATCGAAAAATACCGCCTGATCATCAAAACCATGGGGTATGTCGGTTGGGCCCTGTTCTGGCTGTTGCTGTGGGACGTCGCCGTCACCGTGGACTTCATGCTGTTTCTCACCGCCAAGATCAACCTGCCGCTGATGCCCCTGACCTTGCTCGGCTCAGCGCTGGTGGTGCTGATCAGTTTTCGGAACAGCAGTGCCTACAACCGCTGGTGGGAAGCGCGCACCTTATGGGGCGCCATGGTTAACAATTCGCGCAGCTTCGCGCGGCAGGTGCTGACGCTGCTGGATGACCTTGGCAGCGACGTGAACCCGGTCAAGGCCACCCTGCTGCGTCGCCATGTGGCCTACGTGAACTGCCTGGCCTCTCACCTCAAGGGCCAGCCATGCCCCGATGAGGTGCGGGCGTTTATCCCGGCCGAGGAATTTGCGCGCAACGGCGCCACCAACAACTTTGCCAATGACATCCTCACCGGCTCGGCGGCGCTGCTGGCCAGGGAGTACAAAGCCGGGCGCCTGGACAGTATTCGCCTGGCGCGGCTGGAGTCGACCCTGGTGGATTTGTCCAACGCCCAAGGCGGCATGGAACGCATCGCCAATACCCCGCTGCCCTACCCTTACGTGTATTTCCCGCGCCTGTTCATTTCGCTGTTTTGCCTGATCGTACCGGTGGGCCTGGTGGAAGCCCTGGGCTGGTTCACCCCGCTGGCGTCCACGGTGGTGGGCTTTATGCTGCTGGCCATCGAACGCATCGGCACCGACCTGCAAAGCCCGTTTCACTCCAGCGAACATCAGATCCAGATGGAAAGCATCTGCGAAACCATCGAGAAAAACCTGCAGTCGATGCAGCGTGATGCGCTGGGCGGCAACCGTATCGGCTGAACGCACCCACGGCCTCAAGTGCGTGCCCCGGCGGTCGATATAAGGGGTACGCATGGCCGCACCCCTCATAAAAACACATGCGACGCTACTGTTTTCCCCTTGCCAAAACTATAAATACCCGCGGGAGAAGTCATGAATATCAAGCAAAAGCTGACCTGGGCGTTTGCGGCCATCGCGTGCGTGCCAGTTATTTTGGTGGCGGTGCTGGTGGTGCTGAACCTGCGCGAGGCGGCTGTGGCCAATTTCCTCGACAGCAGCGGCCGCGAGATCCGTCAGATCGATAACGGCATGAAGCAGTTCTTCGACGGCATCAGCCAGAACGTCGAGTACGTGGCCAAGGACCCGCGCGTTGTCGCGGCCAAGGAGCTGAAGAACTACGCCGGTGCCGACGCTGCGCAAATCGCGCTGACGCCGACCAATAAAGAGCTGCTGGCGATATTCGAGCAGTTCGCCAAAAGCCATCCGAGCACCGCCTACCTGTCCCTGGGCCTGAGCGACGGCGGTTATGCGAGCTGGCCTGACGACACCAAACTGAACAACTACGACCCGCGCGTGCGCCCCTGGTACAAAGCCGCCGTGGCCGCACCGGGTACCACCGTGCGGACCGGGGCCTACTACTGGGCGCCGGACGATGTGGTGTTGATCGGCACGGTCCATACCGTGGTCGACGCCAGCGGCACCCTGCTCGGCGTGGTCGGCCTGGACGTCTCGCTCAAGCAGCTCACCGAGCTGGTGCGCAACATCAAGCTGGGCGACAGCGGCTACCTGATGCTGGTGGAAGCCAACGGCAACGTGCTGGTGGACCCCAGCGATGCCAAGCACAACTTCAAGCCGATGACCGAACTTGGCGCCAACTACGCCGAACTGGCCAAGCGCGGTGACGGCGTGACCCAAGTCGATATCGATGGCGTGGCCTACATGGCCAACGTGGTCAGTTCCAAAGACTTGGGCTGGCGCTTTATCGGCCTGATCAAGCGCGACGAAGTGATGGCCGACGCCACGCGTCTGACCTGGCTGATCGCGGCCATTGCAGCGGTACTCGCCGTAGTCTTCGCGATTGTCGGTGCGAGCTTCGCCAGCATGATCGTGCGCCCGATTCGCGGAGTCGCCGACGGCCTGCAAGAAATCGCCGAAGGTGAAGGCGACCTCACCCGTCAACTCAAGGTGCAAGGCAAGGACGAAACCGCCAGCCTGGCCGGTTGGTTCAACCAGTTCCTGAGCATGATCGCCCAGTTGGTACAGCGCATCGGCAGTGCTTCATCCGACCTGCAAACCGCCGCCGCCGACACCCGCGAAGTGGCCAACAACATGAACCAGGCCGCAGGCCGCCAGCGTGAAGCGGTGGAACTGGTGAGCACCGCGTTCAACGAAATGGTGGCCACCGCCAACGAAGTCGCCCGCTCCTGCAGCGCCGCCGCGTCCAGCGCCGACGAAGGCTACCGCGATGTACATGACGGCCAGCAGCACATCGGCGAAGCCACCGGCAGCGTGCTCAAATTGAGCGAAGAACTGCAAAAATCGACCCAGACCATGCAGTTGCTGGAGCAGGACAGCAAAAACATCAACACCATCCTCGACACCATCCGCTCGATTGCCGAGCAGACCAACCTGCTGGCGCTCAACGCAGCGATTGAAGCCGCGCGCGCCGGTGACCAGGGCCGAGGCTTTGCAGTGGTCGCCGACGAAGTGCGCGCCCTGGCCCGTCGCACCGCCGACTCCACCGGCGAGATCGACAGCCTGCTCGGCAACCTCGCGCGCCGCACCCAGGAAGTCACCCTGCAGATGCAGGGCAGCCTGCAGGTGTCGCAAACCAGCGTGGAACGCATCCAGCAGGCCCGCGACAGCTTCGACAAGATCCAAGGCTCGGTGGACTCGATCCGCGACCAAAACACCCAAATCGCCACCGCCGCCGAGGAACAGCATCAAGTCGCCGAACAGATCAACCGACACATCGCGCAGATCCACGCCGATGCCCAGCTAGTAGAAGACTTTGCCCACTCGGCACAGACCGGCTCTGGCCGCCTGACGGATATTTCCGGTCAGCTCAAGGCCCTGGTAGGCCGCTTCAAGTTCTAACCCCCGCCAATGCAAGGCGGTGAGCCACTCACCGCCTCTGCTGCTGACCCCACGCCAGCCTTCACCTTGAGCTCGACCGCGCAGCCGGTTGCCTCGAGGTACATCCGCACACACCCGCACATCCCGCCGACCTTGGCGTCACTGTCCGCATCCGCAGATGAGGGCGGCGCGCAACCGTCGATCATTCGAACGCGCTGACGTCTATTGCGATTCTCGTATTATGGTATACCATCATACGCAGACATCTCACACCAGACGGAGCAGCCCATGAGTTTCGAAATCCGCAAGATCGTCAGCTACGTAGAAGAAACCTTTATCGAAGGCGGCAAAGCCTCGGACACTCCGGTGACCATGGTCGGCCTGGCCGTGGTGCTGAAAAACCCTTGGCTGGGTCGTGGTTTCGTCGAAGACCTCAAGCCTGAGATCCGTGCCAACTGCTCCGACCTCGGCGCGCTGATGGTCGAGCGCCTGGTGGGCATCATCGGCGGTGCGGAAAAAATCGAGGCCTACGGCAAGGCGGCAGTGGTCGGTGCCGACGGCGAGATCGAACATGCCAGTGCGATCATCCATACCCTGCGCTTCGGCAACCATTACCGTGAGGCGGTCAAGGCCAAGAGCTACCTGAGCTTTACCAACAAGCGCGGCGGCCCGGGCACGTCGATCCAGATCCCGATGATGCACAAGGACGACGAAGGCCTGCGTTCGCACTACATCACCCTGGAAATGCAGATCGAAGATGCGCCGCGTGCCGACGAAATCGTCGTGGTACTCGGTTGCGCCGATGGCGGCCGCCTGCATCCGCGCATCGGCAACCGTTATATCGACCTGGAAGAGCTGGCGGCTGAAAAAGCCCAGTAAGCAAGACCGGCCACCCCAACAAAAAGCATGCAGGAGCGCTCCATGATTCGGCTCACCGCTGAACGCACCCCGGCTGGCACCAGTTATCTGGCGACCGGCCAAGGCCAGCCTGTGGTTTTGATCCACGGCGTGGGCCTGAATAAAGAAATGTGGGGCGGGCAAGTCGTTGGCCTGGCCACGAATTACCGCGTGATCACCTATGACATGCTCGGCCATGGCGCCAGCCCGCGCCCGGCCGCCGACACCCCGCTGCTCGGCTATGCCGACCAGTTGCTGGAACTGCTCGATCACCTGCAACTGCCCCAGGCCAGCGTGATCGGCTTTTCCATGGGCGGCCTGGTCGCGCGGGCGTTTGCCTTGCATTACCCCGAGCGCCTGCGGGGCCTGGTAGTACTCAACAGTGTGTTCAACCGCAGCCCTGAACAGCGTGCCGGCGTGATCGCACGTACCGCCCAGGCCGCCGAACACGGCCCGGACGCGAATG
>NZ_JAKNRV010000253.1:0-7584 GCF_023072625.1 Pseudomonas emilianonis | reverse complement strand
TGAACTGCGCAGGCTCGATGACGGCCGGACGTGTGTAGTCGGGGCCGACGGCGCAGGCGCTGAGCAACACCCCGCAGAGCACCATCGCTAACGCCTTCGCCCCCTTACCGACGCCGGAGGTGTGGCGAGGGAGCTTGCTCCCGTTGGGCTGCGCAGCGGCCCCAAAAAAGCCAGGGAGTGCTTCGCTCTCCAGCGGGAGCAAGCGCCCTCGCCACAACAAGCGTGCATTGGCGTTGGTCGAATCGGTCATAGCGCAGAGTCCAGGGCAGCATCGGTACGCACGCCGCGCCAAGCGTTGAAACGATGGCGCGCGCGGTCGAGATAGAGGTAGACCACCGGGGTGGTGTAAAGGGTCAGGATCTGGCTGAAGATCAGCCCGCCGATAATGGTCAGGCCCAGGGGCTGGCGCATTTCCGCGCCTTCGGCCCTGCCGAGCAACAACGGCAAGGCGCCGAGAATCGCCGCCAGCGTGGTCATCAGGATCGGCCGCAACCGCAACAGGCAGGCGCTGCGAATCGATTCCAGCGGGCTCAGGCCGTCATTGCGCTCCAGTTGCAACGCCAGGTCGATCATCAGGATCGCGTTTTTCTTCACCACCCCGATCAACAGGAACAACCCGAGCAAGGAGATCAGGCTGAACTCACCGCCCAGCAGGTAGATGGAGAGCAAGGCACCGACGCCGGCCGACGGTAAGGTCGAGAGGATCGTCAGCGGGTGGATGTAACTTTCATACAGAATGCCCAACACCAGGTACACCGCCACCAGTGCGCCAAGGATCATGAACGGCTGGCCCTTCTGGGTCGCCGCAAAAGCATCGGCGGTGCCGGCCATCTTGGCGATGACGTCCTCCGGCAAGCCCACCTTGGCAATCGCCCGCTCGATGGCTGCAGTGCCCTGCTCCACCGTCACGCCGGGCGCCATGTCGAAGGCGATGTTTTCCGAGGCGAACTGGCCTTCGTGGCTGACGCGGTCGTCCGCCAGGCTGCTCTCATAATGGGCAATGGTCGACAACGGCACCCGCGCGCCGGCGGAGGTGATCACCTGCATCTGCTTCAGGGTAATCGGGTCCTGGGCGTATTTCGGGTCGACCTCCATCACTACCTGATACTGGTTGAGGCTGTCATAGATCGTGGAGATCTGCCGCTGGCTGTAGGCGTTGTTCAGCACGGCGGTGACCATGTTCATGTCGATGCCCAGACGCTTGGCCTGGTCGCGGTCGACGATCAGCGTAACCTGGGCCGCGCCCCGGCCTTCGCGGGCGTCGATGGCGGTGAGTTCGGGTAACGCGCGCAGAGCGGCCACGACCTTCGGGTACCACAGGCGCAGCGCAGCCAGATCACCGCTTTGCAGGATGTAGGAATACTGCGCACTGGTCTGGTCACGGCCACCACCGAATTGCAGGTCCTGGTCAGCCATCAGGAACAGTCGCCCTCCCGGCACCAGTGGCACGCTCTTGCGCAGACGCTCGATAACCGCCTGAGCGGAGACCTTGCGTTCGCTGATGGGTTTGAGTCGAACCAGCATCACCGCGTTGTTGGTGCCGCTGTTGCCGCCGATGAAACCGGCCACGCTGAGCACCGCTGGGTCTTGCAACACGGCTTTGCGGAAAATTTCCATCTTCGGCTGCATCACGCTGAACGACAGCCCGTCGTCGCCGCGCACAAAGCCGATCAATTGCCCGGTGTCCTGCTGGGGCATGAAGGTTTTTGGTACCACCACATACAGCGCAACATTCACCCCTACCGTGATCAGCAGGCTGAGCAAGGTCAGGCGCCGATGGCGCAGCACCCAGTCCAGGCTGGTGGCGTAGGCCGATACCATGCGGTCATTGACGTTCTGGCTCCAACGCTGCAAACCGCTCAGTTGCCCTTTGATATGAGGCTTGAGCCAACGGGCGCAGAGCATCGGGGTGAGGGTCAGCGAGACCACCAGCGACACGATGATCGCCGCCGACAACGTGATCGAGAACTCACGGAACAGGCTGGTGACGATCCCGCCCATGAACAGGATGGACAGGAACACCGCCACCAGCGACACGTTCATCGACAGCAAGGTAAAGCCGACTTCCTGGGCACCCAGGTACGCCGCCTTCATCGGCGGCACGCCCTCGTCGATATGCCGGGAAATGTTCTCCAGCACCACGATGGCATCGTCCACCACCAGGCCGGTGGCGAGGATCAGCGCCATCAGCGAGAAGTTGTTCAACGAAAAGCCGAACAGGTACATCACCGCGAAGGTGCCCACCAGCGACACCGGCACCGCCAGGGTTGGAATCAGCGAAGCGCGGAAGTTACCGAGGAACAGGTAGACCACCAGGATCACCAGCCCAACGGCAATCAACAAGGTCATTTCGGCCTCGTGCAAGGTGGCGGTGATCACCGGCGAGCGATCCATTGCCAGGCTCAGTTTGACGCTGGACGGCAGCACCGCCTGCAACGCCGGCAACTGCGCCTTGATCTGCCTGACAGTCTCGATGATGTTGGCGCCGGATTGGCGGTTGATCACCAGCAGCACGGCCGAATCATTGTTGAAGAAACCACTGTTGTAGCGGTCTTCGACGCCGTCGCTGATCTTCGCCACATCGCCCAGGCGCAGGGCCGCGCCGTTCTGGTAGCGAATCAGCAACGGCTCATAGTCCTTGGCTTTTTCCAGCTGGTCGTTGGCCTGGATCTGCCAGTTGCGCTCGGCGTCTTCCAGGGACCCCTTGGGCCGACGCTGGTTGGCGTTGGCGATGGTGTTGCGCACATCGTCGAGGGCCACGCCGTACTGGTCGAGCGCCTTGGGTTCGAGTTCGATGCGCACCGCCGGCAGCGAACTGCCGCCGATCTGCACTTCGCCCACGCCCGGCACCTGGGACAGGCTTTGCGAAAGGATGGTCGAGGCCAGGTCGTACAACTGGCCCTTCTGCAACACGTCCGAGGTCAGCGACAGCACCATGATCGGCGCCTGGGACGGGTTGATCTTCTTGTAGGTCGGCATGCTGCGCATGCCGCTGGGCAACAGGTTGCGCGAGGCGTTGATTGCCGCCTGCACTTCCCGCGCCGCACCGTTGATATCACGGTCGGAATCGAACGCCAGGATCACCCGGGTCGAACCCTGGCTGGACGAACTGCTCATGGTGGTAATACCGGCAATCGCGCCGAATGAGCGCTCCAGCGGCGTGGCCACGGTAGACGCCATCACCTCCGGGCTGGCGCCGGGCAAGCTGGCCGACACCACGATCACCGGGAAGTCGATCTGCGGCAGCGGCGACACCGGCAGCAGATTGAAGCTGACGCCGCCCAGCAGCATGATCGCCAGGCTCAGCAGCATGGTCGCGACCGGCCGGCGAATGAAAGGTCCGGACAGGTTCATGACTCAACCGGCTCCAGGCGTTGCGGCTCTTTGCGCCAGCGCCGACCCAAGCGATCGAAGTACAGGTAGATCACCGGTGTGGTGAACAGGGTCAATACCTGGCTCACCAGCAAACCGCCGACCATCACCAGGCCCAGGGGTTGACGCAGCTCCGCACCGGAACCGGTGGCCAGCATCAACGGCACCGCGCCGAACAGTGCGGCCAGGGTGGTCATCAGGATCGGCCGGAAGCGCAACAGCGCCGCCTGGTAGATCGCGGTCTGCGGGTCGAGGCCCTGGTTGCGTTCGGCGTCGAGGGCGAAGTCGATCATCATGATCGCGTTTTTCTTGACGATACCGATCAGCAAAATGATGCCGATGATCGCGATCATGCCCAGGTCATTGCCGCTGAGCAGCAACGCCAGCAACGCCCCCACCGCCGCCGAAGGCAGGGTCGAGAGGATGGTGACGGGGTGGATGTAGCTCTCGTAGAGCACGCCGAGCACGATGTACATGGTGACCACCGCCGCCAGGATCAGCAGCAAGGTGCTCGACAGCGAGGCTTCGAACGCCTGGGCCGCGCCCTGGAACTGAGTCTGCACGCCCACCGGCATGCCGATGTCTTTCTGGGTCTGGTTGATCAACTCCACGCCTTTGCCCAGCGCGACACCCGGGGCCAGGTTGAACGACATCATCACCGCCGGAAACTGGCCGATATGCGCAATCGCCAACTGCGCCTGGCGCTGTTCCACGCGGGCCAGGCTCGACAGGCGCACCTGGCCGCCGGCGGTGGTCTTGACGTGGATCTGGTTCAGCGCATCCGGCCCCAGGGTCTCGCCCGACTGGGCCTGCAACACCACGCGGTATTGGCTGGCCTGGGTGTAGATGGTGGAAATCTGCCGCTGACCGAAGGCGTCGTACAACGCATCGGTGATAGTCGACACGTTGACGCCCAGGCGCGAGGCGGCATCGCGGTCGATCACCAGGTACACCTGCAGACCCTTGTCCTGCAGGTCGCTGGCGACGTCGGTGAGCTGCGGCAACTGGCTCAAGGCATGCACCAGCTTTTCGCTCCACAAGGCCAGTAACTCGGCGTCGGGTGACGACATGCTGAACTGGTACTGGGTGCGGCTGACGCGGTCTTCGATGGTCAGGTCTTGCACCGGCTGCATGTACAGGCGAATGCCCACCAGCTTGTCGATTTCCGGCTGCAGGCGGGTGATCACCTGGGCTGCGCTCAAATCCCGCTGCCCGTGAGCCTTGAGGTTGATCAGCAAGCGACCGCTGTTGAGGGTGGCGTTATCGCCATCCACACCGATGTAGGACGACAGGCTTTCCACCGCCGGGTCGGCCAGGATGATCTTCGCCAGTTCCTGCTGACGCTGGCTCATTGCAGCGAAGGAAATCGACTGCGGCGCCTCGGAAATGCCCTGGATCACCCCGGTGTCCTGCACCGGGAAAAACCCCTTGGGCACCACCAGGTAGAGCACCACGGTGAGGCCCAGGGTGGCGATGGCCACCAGCAAGGTCAGCGGCTGGTGCTTGAGCACCCACTGCAACTTGCGCCCGTAGGCTGCGATCAACCAATCGATCCAGGCGCCGCTAGCCTTGTAGAAACGGCTCTGCTCTGCTTCCTTGGGTTCACGCTTGAGCAGGCGCGCGCACATCATCGGCGTCAGGGTCAGGGACACCACCAGGGAAATCAGGATCGCCACCGCCAGGGTGATCGCGAACTCGCGGAACAGGCGCCCGACCACGTCGCCCATGAACAGCAACGGAATCAATACGGCGATCAGCGACAGGGTCAGGGAAATCAGGGTGAAACCGATCTGTTTGGCGCCCTTGAGCGCGGCGGCCAGCGGGGTTTCACCTTCCTCGATATAGCGCGAGATGTTTTCCAGCATCACGATGGCATCGTCCACCACAAACCCAGTGGCGATGGTCAGGGCCATCAGCGTCAGGTTGTTGATGGAGAAACCCGCCAGGTACATCACGCCAAAGGTGCCTACCAGCGACAGCGGCACGGCGATGGACGGGATGATCGTGGCGCTGACGCGGCGCAGAAACAGGAAGGTCACCATCACCACCAGGGCAATGGCGATCAGCAATTCGTGTTGCACATCGGTGACCGAAGCGCGGATGGTCTGGGTACGGTCGGTCAGCACCGTCACATCCAGGCCCGCCGGCAGGTTATCGGTGATGCTCGGTAGCAAGGCCTTGATGCGGTCGACCACCTCGATCACGTTGGCGCCGGGCTGGCGCTGGATATTCAGCAGCACGGCCTGGTTTTCATTGGCCCAGGCGGCGAGGCGTTCGTTTTCGGCGCCGTCGACGATCTGCGCGACGTCCTTCAGACGCAGCGGTGCGCCATTTTTGTAGGCCAGGATCAGTTCAGCATACTGCTGCGGCGACACCAACTGGTCGTTGGCGTCGAGCATCGACACGCGGGTCGGGCCGTCGAAGTTGCCCTTGGGCTGGTTGACGTTGGACGCGGCGATCAGCGTGCGCACGTCCGACAGGTTCAAGCCGTTGGCCGCCAGGGCCTCGGGGTTGACCTTGATGCGCACGGCCTGGCGCTGGCCACCGGCGATGCTGACCATGCCGACGCCGCTGATCTGCGCGATCTTTTGCGCCATGCGCGTATCGACCAAATCATTGAGCTTGGGCAGCAGCATGGTCTTGGAGGTAATCGCCAGGGTCAGCACCGGGGTATCCGCCGGGTTGACCTTGTTGTACACCGGCGGCGCCGGCAAGTCCTTGGGCAACAGGTTGGTCGCGGCGTTGATCGCAGCCTGCACCTGTTGCTCGGCGACATCCATATTGATGTCGAGGTTGAAGCGCAGGGTCAGCACCGACGCGCCGCCGGAGCTGGTCGAGGCCATCTGGGTCAAGCCGGGCATCTGCCCGAACTGGCGCTCCAGGGGCGCGGTGACGGCGCTGGTCATCACATCCGGGCTGGCGCCGGGGTACAGGGTCATCACGCGGATGGTCGGGTAGTCCACCTGGGGCAAGGCCGAGACCGGTAGCAAGCGGTACGAGATGATCCCTGCCAGGACAATCGCCAGCATGCTCAGCGTGGTGGCGACCGGGCGAAGGATAAACAGCCGCGACAGGTTCATGAACCGACCTTTTGCGCCTTGCCGGCGTCAGCGCCGGTCTCCCCTTTTGCGGCGGGCTTGCCTTGCAGGTGCTCGGTCGGGGTGGTCGGGACTTGACTGCTGTCGTTGACCACTTCGATTTCGCTGCCGTCCTTCAGGCGGTCGGTGCCTTCCAGCACCACGCGGTCGCCGGCGACCAGGCCTTGCTTGATCACCGTGTTGTCGCCGTCGGTATCGCCGACCACCAGGGGCTGCACCTTGACCTTCTTGTCGCCATCGAGCTTGTAGACAAACGTACCGGCGTTGCCGAACTGGATAGCGGCAGACGGCGCCAGCACGACGTTATGCAGGGTGTCGGCGAGCAAATGCACGTTGACGAACTGATTGGGGAACAGCGCCTGGTCCTTGTTATCGAAGCGTGCCTTGAATTTCAGGGTGCCGGTGGTGACGTCGATCTGGTTGTCCAGGCTCTGCAGCACGCCGGTGGCTTGACGCTTGGCGTCGCTGCGGTCCCAGGCTTCCACGGGCAGTTTGTTGCCGGCGTGGTAACGGGCGAGCACGGTTTCCAGCGTGCTCTCCGGCAGGGTGAAGGCCACGCTGATCGGTTGGGTCTGGGTGATCACCGCCAGCGCTGTGGTGTCGTTGGCGGCCACCAGGTTACCGACGTCGAGTTGACGCAGGCCGACGCGCCCGGCGATCGGCGCGCGGATCTTGGTGAATTCGAGGTTGAGCTTGGCGTCGTCCACTGCGCCCTGGTTGGTCTTGACCGTGCCCTGGTATTGCAGGACCAGCGCTTCGGCGGTGTCCAGGGTTTGCTTGGCGATACTGTCCTGGGCATACAGGCCGCGATAACGCTCGACGTCGACCTGGGCGTTTTTCAACTGGGCCTGGTTCTGCATCAGCGTGCCCTGGGCCTGGAGCAAGGCGTTCTGGTAGCTGCGCGGGTCGATTTCCGCCAGCAGGTCGCCGGCCTTGACCGTCTGCCCTTCTTCAAAGGCGATCTTCACCAACTCGCCGCCCACCCGGCTGCGCACATTGATGGTGTTAAGCGCGGTGACCGTGCCCAACGCCTTGTAGTACACCGGGAATTCCCCCAACACCGCCGGCGCCACACGCACCGGCACCGGGCCGGTGGAGCCGCCGAAGCCCGGGC
>NZ_JAKNRV010000252.1:0-7662 GCF_023072625.1 Pseudomonas emilianonis | reverse complement strand
CAGATCCTCGACCGAAAAGCCGATTTCACCCTGATCGACTGCGGCGGGTAGCACAGACCGGCATCGGCACAGCCCTGCCAGCCCAGCTTGACCTGGCCGGTCACCCCCGCAGGAATCTTCACTTCCAGGCCTTGGCGGTACACTTGCTGCTCGCCGAAGAACTCATCGCTATGGGCTTCACCCTCGGGCAACGCCGGTTTTTCGGCGAGGCCGTCGAACTTCATGCGCTGCTGGTACAGGTAATAACCATCGGCAATCTGCCAATACAGCTGGGTTTCGCCGGACTCCAGGCGTTCGGAGGTAAAGGTGAAGGCCTTGGCTACCGGGAGAAAATCGGGTTTGGTCTCGAACGGGTTACCCGGCGCGGCCTGGGCGAATCCCGCGAACAACATCAGCAGTAAGGTAAATAGATGCCGCATGGTCAAGCCTTAGTTCGATGCAAGTGAGGCACACAATGTGTGGCGTTGATTAACCGATGATTAACCGGACGCTATTCTAGAGTGTAGGGAATATCTGATGTTGCGAACTTTGGCGGCATAATGCGCGCTTAATCGATCTGTCTTCTAATTCCCCCATCTTTCATGAAGGGTTCAGCATGCACGTACTGGTCTGTGAAGACGACGAACTGATCGCCAGCGGCATCGTGGCCGGCCTCGGCGCCCAGGGCTTTACCGTCGAGCGCGTCGCCACCGCTGCTGCCGCGCGGGCAATGCTCAAGGCTGCCGAATTCGACATCATGGTGCTCGACCTCGGGCTGCCCGACGAAGACGGCCTCAAGTTGCTGCAACAGCAGCGCAGCCAGGGCCTGGAAATTCCGGTGCTGATCCTCACCGCGCGGGATTCGGTGACCAACCGCGTCGACGGCCTGCAAGCCGGTGCCGACGATTACCTGCTCAAACCCTTCGACCTGCGCGAGCTCGCCGCGCGCCTGCAAACCTTGCTGCGCCGCGTGGCCGGGCGCAGCGTCAACCTGATCGAGCACGGCCGCCTCACTTACGACCCGAGCAGCCGCGAAACCCTGCTGGCCGGGCAATCCGTGGACCTTTCCCGCCGCGAACAAGCGCTGTTGCAGGCGCTGCTGCACAACAAGGGCCGCGTGCTCTCCAGCGAACAGCTCAAAGACAGCGTCTACGGCTTCAACGACGAACTGGAAAGCAACGCCCTCAACGTGCATATCCACCATTTGCGGCGCAAATTGGGCAACGGCATCGTCGAAACAGTACGTGGCCTGGGTTACCGCCTGGGCCCGGCGGATGGTGGAGATAGCACCCCGTGATGAGCCTGCGCCTGCGCCTGACCTTCAAGCTCGGCGCCGCTTTTGTGTTGATCTGGGCGCTGGCGGCTGCCTGGATGCTCAACGATCTGCGCAACCAGATGATGTTCTCCCTCGACCAGCGCCTGGTCGCGTCGGCGCGCATGGTCGCCGGTTTGATGGAGCAGATGCCGGGCCTGGCGAGCAGCGCTGAGGGCAAGCACTTCAGCGCCGAGCAACTGAATGTGCCGGGCGGCATGGCCTGTCAGGTCAGTTCCTTGCGCGGCGAAGTGTTGGCGCGCAGCCACACCACTCCGGACCAGGGGCTGGAATCCCATCGCAGCGGTTTTCGCGACCAGATCATCGACGGCGCGGCGTGGCGCAGCTTTACCCTGAGCCGTGGCGATCTGTTCATTACCACCGCCGACCGCCAGGTCGAGCGCGAGGCGTTGAACCTGTCGATCCTGCTGGCGGCCTCGGTGCCGGTCGGTGTGGCGTTGTTGGGCTGCCTGTGCCTGCTGTGGCTGGGGATCGGGCAAAGCCTGCTGCCGCTCAATCGAATGCGTGACGCATTGATGCGGCGCAGTGCCGATTCCCTCGAGCCGCTGCAGATCCACCCGCTGCCCAGCGAGTTGAAACCGCTGCTCGACACTCAGAACCAACTGTTGCAGCGCATCGCCAAGACCATCGAACGCGAACGGCGCCTCACCGGCGACGCCGCCCACGAACTGCGCAGCCCGCTGACCGCGATCAAGACCCACCTGCAAGTGGCGCGCATGACCGAAGGTGCGGCCCGCGATCAGTCCCTGGCCCATGCCGAGGAGGGCGCCGACCGCCTACATCGTACCCTCGAGCAATTGCTCTTGCTGGCGCGGGTGGAGGGCAGCCTGTCGTTCGACGACGGCTTGCAGTCCAGCGCCGAGCAAGTCGCGCGGTTGGCGATCCAGGACGCCAACGCCGGCGACAACCAGCGTATCGACCTGATCCTGCCGGAAAACCTCAGCGACACCCCGGTGGAAATGCCAGTGGGCCTGGCCGTCGCCGCCCTGCGCAACTTGCTGGACAACGCCCTGCGCCATACTCCGGGCGATACCCGGGTGGAGCTCAGTGTGTTGATGGCCGGCGATCAGGTGGTGTTCCGCGTGCGTGACCATGGCCAACAGATCGCCAGCGAAGACCTGCAATACCTGACACAGCGCTTCTGGCGCAACGGCAACAGCGAGGGCTGTGGCCTGGGCCTGGCGATTGTGCAGGCGATTGTCCAGCGCTGCTCCTGCTCGTTGACGTTCGATAGCCAGCCGGATGGCCTGCGGGTCGATTTGGGCATGCCGCTGCGTCGCTGATCACCGTTCTTTCGCGTGCCAAATAGTTACCGCCCGCCTGACGTTCAACCCTTCAGGATGGCGGTCATTGTTTTGCGCTTGAACGGGCCGAATGACTCGGCCTGTACCGAAAAGGACGATTCTTATGTTGGTCATCGATACCAGTTTCCCCGCCAAGGACTTCAACGAACGCAACGGCGAGCCCGTGGGGCAAGTGGTCCTGCATTACACCGCCGCGCCCTTTATGTCATCCCTGCAGACCCTGACGCGGCACGGTGTCAGTGCGCACTATCTGCTGCCTGATCCGGCTGAGCCCGGCTACCGCGCCGCCGGTTATGACGAGTTGCGCGTGTTCCGCCTGGTGGATGAGGCACAGCGCGCCTGGCATGCCGGGGCGAGCCACTGGGGCGGGCGGGACAACCTCAATAGCCGCGCGATCGGCATCGAGATCGTCAACCAGGCGCGCGATGAGGACGGCGTGTTTACCTTTCCTGCGTACCCTCGGGAGCAGGTGGATGTATTGATCGAATTGCTGCGCGACATCCTTGCGCGTTACCCGCACATCGGCCCGAGCGAGATCCTTGGGCATTCGGATGTGGCGTATTGGCGCAAGAGTGATCCGGGGCCACGCTTACCTTGGCGTTGCCTGTTCGAGGCGGGCGTAGGGGCCTGGTTCGATGAGGCAACGCGGGCGATGTACCAGCGCCGATTTTGTGTCGGGTTACCGCCCGAGGTGGAGGTGGAACGCGCCTTTCAGCGCTACGGGTATAAACCGGCGCAGAATCGCCAGGCGTTCGAGCTGCGGACCCGCGCGTTTCAAATGCACTTTCGGGCCAGGGATTATTGTGGGGCCCTGGATGCCGAGACGTGTGCGATTTTGTATGCGCTGAATGACAAGTACCGGGGGCTTTGACTTCGAGCGCTGCCTCATTTGGCGCTTCATCCATCCGTAACCTGCTCAACGACCCGGAAGACGGGGTGTTGTCGCCTGTGGCGGTGATTGTCGAAGGATCAGGTCGCCGAGATTTTCGGGTGTGCCTTGGCCACAGCGGTCGCCAGCCTCTAATTTTTCGCCAGCCTGGTACGTTTCTATAGATATCAGCGCTGCGCGTGGTGCGCAGCCAGCCTTTGAACGATGGAGAACAGCAATGACCTCAGCATTTGACCGCGACGACATCCTGTTTCAGGTAGTGGTCAACCATGAAGAACAGTATTCCATCTGGCCCGACTACAAGGCCGTGCCGGAAGGCTGGCGTAACGCGGGCAAGAGCGGCCTGAAGCAAGAGTGCCTGGACTACATCGAAGAGGTCTGGACCGATATGCGTCCGTTGAGCCTGCGCCAGAAGATGGACGGCGCCGCGCTGACCTGAGCCCACCCCACACAAATCAGCGAATCTCCAATGTGGGGGCAAGGCCGCGCCCACATCGCGCCTGAAGGTTCAGGCGTTCTTCTCTTTCTCCAGCCCGCCCGAAGCGCCGGTCACCACCTGCACACTCAGGCGCGGTGTGGCCAGGTCCAGCCCGGCCTCGTCCAGATGGCGTTTGAGCGACAGGTTGAACGCCCGCGATACTTCCCATTGCTTGATCGGCGCAGTCTTGAAGCGCGCGCGCAGAATCGCGCTGCCCGACTCGAAACTTTCCACGCCCTGAATCTCCAGCGGTGACCAGATATTGCGGCGTTGCAGTGGGTCGTTGCGCATCTGCTGGCCGACGTCGCGCATCAACTTGATCGCATCGTCGATGTCCATGTTGTACGGGATCGCCACCCGAAAGATCGCGTAGCCGAACTCTCGGGAGTAGTTCTTGATGCTCTTGATCTCGCTGAACGGGATGGTATGCACGATGCCGTCGATGTCGCGCAGGCGCACGGTACGGATGGTCAGGCCTTCGACTGTGCCGAGGTGGCCGCCGACGTCCACGTAGTCATCGATGGCCAGGGAGTCTTCGATGATGATGAACAGGCCGGTGATCAAGTCCGCCACCAGCGACTGCGCGCCAAAGCCGATGGCCAGGCCGATCACACCGGCACCGGCCAGCAGCGGCGTGACGTTCATGCCCATGTTGGCCAAGGCGACGATGGCCGCGATGATGAAGATGGTCACGAACAGCACGTTGCGGATCAGCGGCATCATGGTCTGCGCGCGCGCGTTGGCCAGGCCTTTGCGCGAGCGGGTGAGGGCGTGGTGGATCGCGGTGTCGCTGAGAATCCAGATCAGCCAGGCAAACAGCAGCGTGCCGCCGAGGCCGAACAGCTTGACGCTGATTTCATGGCCGTCGCCTTCGGTGAAGCGGATCAACGACAGGCCCCAGACCCTTAGCCCCAGCTCGATAAACGTCAGCCACACCACCAGGTGGGCGAGGGTGTAGACGAAGCTCTTCAGGCGTTCGGAGTACAGCGCATGGCGCTTGTGTCCGCGTTGCGGCTTGAGGGCATGGCGGCGTACCAGGCCGTTGATCACCATGCACAGCACCAGCAACACAGTGCATAGCAATGACTGACGCAACGCGTTGCTGGTGTCGCCGGCGGAGACGAAGGTGGCGAACAGCGAGATGCAGACCAACAGCAGGGCCGGGATGTACCAGAAGGTGCCGATGATTTCGATCGTATCGCTGAGGGCGCGGCGGGTCAGGCGACGGGACAGCGGCTGGTTGCGGATCAGGTGCGCAATCGGCCGGCGAAAGCGCAGGATAAACACGCCGGTGGACAGCGCGGCCATCACATTGGCGACAGTTGCCGCCGTGTGCGCCAGGTGCTGGCCCAGCGCAACGACCAGCCTGGGGTCACCCAAGGCTTCGCCAAAGGCGGCAAAACTGCCGATCAGCCACAAGGGCCGGAACGCCTTGCGCCGCAGGATATACAACGCGCGACGGCGATGCGGGCCGTCCAGCATGGAGAATGCGATCACGCAAATTGCCGAGAAACAGGTGCCGACCACCAGCGCATACGCCAGCACCATCGCCAGGGATTTGCCCAGGGACGAGGGCAGCGCGTAACTCAGGTACACGGTGATCACCAGTGCGATCAGCCACGGCCCCAGTTTGCGTAGGGCGAAGCGCAGCATGTCCCAGGTGCGCGGGTGTTGCGGCAGTTCTTCGGGCAGGCCGAAGCGCTCGCGCACGCGGTGGCTGAGCCAGATCAGCGCGGCGGCCAGCAGGCTCCACACGGCGAGGATCAGGGCAAAACCGAAGATGATCGGCAGCCATTCGCTGACCGGCAGCATCAAGGCCTTGAGTTCATCCTTGGCCATGTCCACTTCATCGGACCAGCGTCCCAGCGGGCTGTCGACACCGGAGAATTGCTGCTCAAGGCCAGACAGCGTGCTGCCGATCAGCCCGAGCACGCCTTGTTCGGCGGCCGGCTGGGCCTTTTGCGTGGCCTGGCGCAGCTTTTTCAGGTCGCTCAGCAACTGGGTACGTTGCTGGTCGTTTTCCAGGGTCTTGATCACCTCGTCCAGCGATTGCCCCAGCGGCAGGTCGGCCTGGGGTTGAGGCTTGCTGGTGCCACCCAGCAGCCCAGGCAAGCCAACGGCCTGGGCCGGAGCGAGCGGGAGCAGGGTGAGCAGGGCGATCAGCAAGTAGCAGGGCAGGGCAAACAGACGGGAAAGCACGAGGCGGTCAACCTTGAAAACGACGAATTGACCGAGTGTACGAGGCCCCTATGCCCAATGCGAGTGCATTTGTTATTCAGCGAGTTTAGCGAGGATCTTGTAAACCACGGTGCCCAGGATCAACAGCATGCCGACCCACATGCCAAACACACCGAGCGGCTTGTCACGAAAATTGAAACCGACCGCGAGCATGATCATGCCGATGAGGATAGGAATGAGCATGGTGTGGAATGAGGACATGGTGATCATGAGGCGACGGCCCTGTCAGAGTGGGAATAATGACAAGTCTAGGTGGGATTGCGGGAAATGTAGGTGATATAGATCAGGTGTACGCGAAGCCAAATGTGGGAGGGGCGGTGCGACGATTCGACTTGCCCCTCCCACCTGTTTAGCTGCATTCAGCCTTTGGCTCAGGGCAGATCGCGGCTTGCGTAGAACGCACCGAGGACTTTCACCAGATGCGCCAGGTCATGGCTGCCGCACAGCTCGCGAATGGAGTGCATGGCGAACGTCGGCAAGCCGATGTCGACGGTGCGCACACCCAGGTGGCTGGCGGTGATCGGGCCGATGGTCGAGCCGCAGCCCATGTCGCTGCGCACCACAAAGCTCTGCACTGGCACTTCCTCGGCCATGCACAGGTGGCGGAAGAAGCCGGCGGTTTCGCTGTTGGTGGCGTAGCGCTGGTTGCTGTTGACCTTGATCACTGGGCCGGCGTTGAGTTTCGGGCCGTGGTTGGCGTCATGCTTGTCGGCATAGTTCGGGTGGATGCCGTGGGCATTGTCGGCCGATACCAGCAGCGATTTCTGAATGGTGCGTACAAACTCGTCACCTTCCGGCAGCAGGCGCCGCAGGGTCTGCTCCAGCATCGGGCCGTCGGCACCGCAGGCCGAGCAGGAGCCGACTTCTTCGTGGTCGTTGCACACCAGCACGCAGGTTTCATCGGTCTCGCTGGTGAGCAAGGCTTGCAGGCCGGCGTAGCACGACAGCAGGTTGTCCAGGCGGGCACCGGCGATGAAGTCGCCATTGAGGCCGATCACGGCGGCGCTTTGGGTGTCGTAGAAGCTCAGCTCGTAGTCGAGCACCACGTCGGCGTTCAGCCCGTGCTCGCGGGCCAACTGCTCGGTGAGTACGGCGCGGAAGTCCACGCGCTCGTCACCGGCAAACTGCGCGAGGATAGGCGGCAGTTCGGTCTGGGCATTGATTGCCCAGCCCTGGTTGGCTTCACGGTTCAGGTGGATGGCCAGGTTGGGGATGATGGCAATCGGCAGTTTGAAGTCGATCAGTTGGCTTTCGACCTTGCCGTCGCGGCGGAAGGTCACGCGGCCGGCCAGGGAAAGGTCGCGGTCGAACCACGGTGCTAGCAATGCGCCGCCGTAGACTTCGACGCCCAACTGCCAGAAGCCCTGGCGTTGCAGCTCGGGCTGGGGCTTGACCCGCAGGCACGGGCTGTCGGTGTGGGCGCCGACCAGGCGGATGCCGC
>NZ_JAKNRV010000251.1:0-7743 GCF_023072625.1 Pseudomonas emilianonis | reverse complement strand
GGCCAGGCGCAGGAGGTCGTGGCCGATGCGGCGGTCGCGGGCATTACCACATTCGCGGCACATCAATTGGCCAAGTCGGCTTTGCGCGGCGACGACGCCGTCACGGGCCGGCTGTTTGAGCAAGCGCCCGGCAAAATGTTTGACGTTGGTGCTGTGGCCTAGGCGCGGGCTGTCGAGCAACCACAATGCGACTTTCAAGGAGAAACGCTTGGGTGGGGTAACAGCCGGAGGGGTGTCGGTAGCAGAAGGTGACACTGAGCGAAACTTCATAAAGCACTGCGGGACAGAACGGAAGGCGCGCCACTCTACTCTTTTTTTCGTACAGGTAAAGCCGAAAAAAACCTGCACGCCCGTGCTAGAGCAAGCGCTTGGGACAATCCACAGAAGCTGTGGATAAGTCAGTGGACAACCCACCTTTAACTCGCGCAAAGCCCCATGGAATGGGGGCCGCAGTCAAACTGACGATTTTTTCACCAATAAAAAAAAGCGATATTTTTCATTGACTTAAATTTTCATTGCAGACTGACGGAGCCGGTTCGAAACACTTGACAGGCCGGTGACACCTACTGTGAACAATGTGTACACCCCCCTCTTCCCTGGTTATATCGCCGGTATTTTTTGATCCGATACTGCTTGAATATGTTACCGGCACGGCCAGGCAGGGACTTTTCAAATTCAGTACAGGTCGCCACACTGCCCCACCTACAACGCAACCATGTGCGGGTCGATGAAAGGAATTCTGTTATTCACAGTGTTGTTGCTGGCTATCTGCGCGACCTCCCTGGGAATCAATGCCGCACTACCCTCACCCGACGGCGCATTGTTCGCCATCGCGATCCTGCTCTCCGCGGCGTTCACCGCCATCAGCCTGTGTATCGAGTTGGGCGAGGGCCGGATCAATGACATGGGCGATGTCATGAAAATGATCGAAACCGGCCAGTCCCTGCGCCTGACCCTGGCCGCGTATGCGCTGGGCTCCTCGCTGGCGGCAGCCGTCACGGTGCTGGTGTATCACGGGTTGCTGGAGGGCTGACTGAAGTTTTTTTGCCTGCACGCTTCCATTCCCCGCTTCGATCCGTTACTATCCGCAGCGTTAGTACCAAGCTGAAAGTCAATTCTGGTCGAACAACTCCCCTGAACAACACGGGATCGGCCACCTTGATGGTTTCCAGGTATCACTTACGACGACACTGCCTTTGAACAAGCAAAGGGTGTCGCGAAGTATCAATACTCTGACCGAACCAACCTGCCAATTGATCAGGATCTTCACCCTGGGCCCAGAACCTTTGCCCCTGTTGTGTTGCCTGCCCTCCTAAGTACCTACCTGCCAGCCCAAGCGCGCCTAAACTATTAGCGCTTCAAACTGGCTGCTTTGTTCCAGTCGGGTTCTTCGTTCGATCAATGGTGATCGACGTCACTGGAACGTTTTAACGTTGCGCGGTTCTTAACCGTGTTATTTGTAGGAACACCAATAATATGTCCACTCAAATCCATACTCAGGATGCCATTCGCACCCTCACCAACGCTTTTGCACCAATGAACTGTCTGATCATGGCCGCTCGCAAAGGCTGCTTCAGCTTCACCCTGGTCAACGAACACGGTATCGCTCGTCACAGCGAACGCCTGTACCCCGATCAATACTCCAGCGCAGAACCGCTGCAGGCCGTGATCGAGCGTACCCGTCAGGCACTGGTTGCCTGATCGACCCGAGTTGCTGAAACACAAAAACCCTGTTTAAAACGCAGGGTTTTTTATTGCCTGATATTCAGGATTTGAATGTTTTCACTCAGCACGAATCGATATAAACGTTATAACTGATTAAAGAAGATGTTTTAAAAACAGTCCTTTACAGCACGAATATGACACTACACTTCAACTCAAGCGGCATGATCCGCTTACGACGGGCCTGAGATCCGATCCACCGCTGCCAAGCCCCCACCCGCTCAGGCTTCGTCGACCACTTTCACGGATTGAGGCGAGTATGGGTATCGCTGCCAGCGAATTGTGTCGTTATGTGATCAAGCCGACGCTTATTTACCTCGGGCGCCACGACCAGACGGCTGAATCTCTGTTGCTGGGCATTGCCGCCAGCCAGTCGGAACTCGGCTCCGCCTTGCACGACCGTCGCGGCCACGGCCTGTATAGCATCACCGAACCACGTCACCGCGCCCTATGGGACACCTACCTGGCGCTGGACCCGGAACGCGCAAGCCTGGTGCGCGGCCTGGCCAGCCAGCATGCTTTCCTCAGCGCGCCCCAGCTTGAGCTGACCGTTAACCTGCGTTACGCCACGGCCATCGCCTGGCTGCTGGTGGAACAACGGCGCCTCGTCTTGCCCGCACAGGGAGATGTATTGGCCATGGCGCGTATCTGGAAAGAAATATTTCACCCTCAAGGCCGTCTTCGCGATTTCACCCATGCCTGGAAATCCTGTGTTTCATCCATGAATCAGGTGGCTTGCTGATCAGGAAATTTGCAATATTCGCTAAAAAGTCGCTATTTTGGTAGGATTGTCCTACAAAACAGCTCTATCTCCAGTGTTACAGCCTATAGCGTGATGTGTAATTTATTGATACTTTCCGCTGCGGTGATCACACGGAGTTCTAATAATGAAAAAAGTAATGCTCAAGACCACACTTAGCCTCGCCGTTGCCATGGCCTCATCCCACGTCTTCGCAAGTGGCTTTGCCCTTAACGAACAAGACGTCGCCGGGATGGGTACGGGCTTCGCAGGACGCTCTTCCACTGCCGAAAACGCAAGCACTGTCTATGGTAACCCTGCCGGTATGGCTCGCCTGGAAGGCCAGCAAATTACCGGTGGTTTCGCGGTGATTGATGCCTCGACCAATATCAAAGATGCCGGTGGCCGTTCCAGCGGGACGAACAAAGGCGACATGGTGCCTTTCACTGGCGTACCTTTTGGCTTCTACACCAACAAACTTAACGATCAATGGGCTATCGGCTTCGGTGTTTATGCACCGTTCGGCCTGAAAACCGACTACGAAAGTGGTTTCCAGGGTCGCGGGTTTGGCAGCAAGAGCGAAGTCTCGGTCATCACCTTCCAACCGACCGTCAGCTATGCGTTCAATGATCGCGTATCCATCGGCTTTGGTCCGACCATCAACCGTATCGACGGCACCCTGGAATCGCGCCCAAGCCTGGCAGGCCTAGGGATCCCAGGCGACAACAAGGTCAAAGTCAAAGGCGATGATACAGCCCTGGGCTTTAACGCCGGTATTCTGGTTCAAGCCACCGATACCACTCGCGTTGGCCTGACCTACCACTCGCAAGTGAAGTACAAACTCAAAGGCCACACCGAAGTCACCAAAGCTGCCACGGTTCCATCGGTGGTGCTGGCCAACAACCGCTACGATGCGTCATTGAAAGTCGACACCCCTGAATCCTGGGACCTGTCGGTCACTCAAGATCTCAGCGACGCCTGGAAACTGTATGCGGGTGCAACCTGGACTCGTTGGAGTCGCTTGAAAGACATCACCATCAACAACGAAGGTGTGACAGCAGCTAGTGGCGGTGCGCTTGCACCTACGCTCGTCGGCACTATCACTGAGCCGCAGAACTGGCACGATACCTGGGCTTATGCCCTGGGTACCTCGTATCAGGTCACCAAGCAGGTGGTACTGCGTACCGGCCTGAGCTTCGACCAGTCGCCAACCAACAACACCGATCGTTCGCCACGCATCCCTACCGGCGACCGGACCATCTTCAGTGTGGGTATGGGTTACGCAGTGATGGATAACATGACCGTTGACGTGGCTTACTCCTACCTCAAGGAAGAGCCGGTCAAAGTCAACAAATCCAACGCGCTGGGTTCCTACAGCTCCAAATACGAAAACAGCGCCAACGGTTTCGGCCTGGGTGTGACGTACAAGTTCTGACCTGCTCGCGCATAAGAAAGCCCCGCGCTCCTGCAAAGGAGGCGGGGCTTTTCAATGGGCGACGATCAGGGTTTCGAAGCTAACGCCTCTTCCACCGCCTTGAGCAAGTCCGGGCTGTCCGGTTTGGTCAGGCTGGAGAAATTGGCGATCACCTTGCCCTGGCGATCCACCACGTACTTGTAGAAATTCCACTTCGGCGCGCTGCTCTGCTGCGCCAGTATCTTGAACAGATGCACGGCATCCGGCCCTTTGACCGTCTGCGGCTCAGTCATGGTGAAGGTGACGCCATAATTCACGTAGCAAACCTTGGCAGTTTCCTCACCGGTCTTGGCTTCCTGCTTGAAGTCATCGGAAGGCACGCCAATCACTTCCAGGCCCTGGCCCTTGTAGCGCTGGTATAACGCCTCGAGGCCTTTGAATTGCGGCGCAAACCCACAGAAGCTGGCGGTATTGACGATCACCAGAGGCTTGCCGGCAAAGCGCTGGCACAGGTCGATGGATTCCTTGGCGCGCAACTTGGGCAACTGCCCCTCCAGCAACGGCGGGCAACTGGCGGCCATGGCCGCACCGCCAAAAGCAGCCATCAGGACGGGTATTGCAAGCCAGCGCATCTGCATGTCGTGTGTCCTTCAAAGGAGTCAGACCACGAACTTAACAGATCGACATACCCAGTTGCATCAACGCCAGCCCACCGCGCTGCCAGCCCCACCACGCCAGAAGCAGCAGAAGCGTTGCCGCCCCTGCCCCAACCAGCCAATAGCCATTGGAACTCATGCTACCTCCATCTGCGTCTGCAACCGCGCCACCGGCCGCTCACGCACCGGCCAGTTCAGGGCGGCGGCGAGCAGGCTCAAGAGAATCGCCACTTGCCAGATCAAATCGTAGTTGCCGGTTCGATCATAGACCACCCCACCCAACCAGCCGCCGAGGAACGAACCGAGCTGGTGGAACAGGAACACGATCCCACCGAGCATCGAGAGGTTTCGCACTCCAAACAGCGTCGCGACCGTACCATTGGTCAGCGGCACCGTGGACAACCACAAAAAGCCCATCGCCATACCGAACAGGTAGGCCGAGATTTCAGTCACCGGCGCCCACAGGAACAGCCCGATCACCACCGCCCGCAACAGGTACAGGCCGGTCAGCAGGCGCGGCTTGGACATGCGCCCGCCGAGCCAGCCGGCGGTATAAGTGCCGAAGATATTAAACAGGCCGATCAAGGCCAAGACGGTGGTGCCGGTAGTCGCCGGCAAATGCTGATCGACCAGGTAAGCCGGCAGATGCACGCCGATAAACACCACCTGGAAACCGCAGACGAAAAAACCGAACGCCAGTAGCCAGAACCCGGAGTGGGAGCAGGCTTCCTTCAGCGCTTCACGCAAGGTTTGCTGGCCGGCCATGACAGGCAGCGGCCGATCCTTGAGCATGCTCACCAGCGGCAGAATCAGCGCCACCATCAAGCCCAGCGCCAGCAGTGCCGCCGACCAACCCAGCCAACTGATCAAGCCCAGGGTGCCCGGCACCATGGCGAACTGGCCGAAAGAACCGGCGGCACTCGCAATGCCCATGGCCATGCTGCGTTTTTCCGGCGGCACGGCACGGCCGACCACGCCCAGAATCACCGAGAACGAGGTGCCGGAAAGACCAATACCAATCAGCAAACCGGCGCTCAACGACAGCGACCACGCCGAATCGGACATCCCCATCAGCACCAGGCCGACGGCGTACAACACACCGCCAACCAACACCGCCTTGCTCGCCCCAAAGCGGTCGGCCAGGGCACCGGTGAACGGCTGTGCCAGGCCCCAGATCAGGTTCTGTAAGGCAATGGCAAAGGCAAACGTCTCACGCCCCCAGCCGAATTCGGCGCTCATCGGCGCCAGGAACAGCCCAAAGCCATGCCGCACACCCAGGGACAACGCCAGGATCAGCGCACTCCCCACAAGAATCCAGCCACTGGTGCGCCACATCGAGGTCATTTCTTATTCTCCATTTACGGGTATATACCCGCTTGTAGTCAAACAAACCCGTGTTCAGGCGAGTTCATCCAGCAAGGCCAACAGGGTTTCGCGTTTTTCCGCGCCTAACCGATCAATCAATTTCTGCTGCGCCGCCTCCCAGGCCGGCAAGGCCGCTGCCAGTCGCGCCGCGCCGGCTTCGGTCAACAGCACCAGGCGGTTGCGCAGATCGTCGCCCTCGACCAACCGCACCAGGCCTTCGCCTTCCAGTACGCGCAGGTTGCGCCCCAAAGTACTGCGATCCAGCCCCATGGCGTCGGCCAGGCTGGAAATACTCGGCTGATCGAGACGCTGCAGATTGCACAGCAAAGAATACTGGGCGACGTTGATCCCGAAGCCGTCGAGAGCGCCGTCGTAATGCCTGCTGACGCCACGGGCGGCGCGTCGCAGGTTGGTGCATAAACATTGGGAGGCAAGCATGGAACGTGTATATACCCGCGATTCAGCAAATGCAAGCAAGTGTTACAGCGCCAGACCGACCAGAACCGCCACTTCCAGCAACTCCAGCAGCGCGCCGGCGGTGTCGCCCGTGGTGCCGCCGAGGCGCTTGACCATCAGGTGGCGCAGGCCGATAAAGCACAGCGCCGCGAGCAGGACCGCAATCCCGCCGCTGAAACCAGCGATCAGGAGGCAGGCCAGGCCGCTGAGGATCAGCACCTGCTGGCCGACAATCCTCGGTAAGTGATCCGACAATGCCTGGCCCAGTCCTCCTGCACGCACATAGCGCGTGGTGAGAAACAGCGCGAGCATCGAAGCACGCCCGATCAGCGGCGCGAGGATCAGTGCTGCGCCATTGTGCTGTTCGATCAGCGCTACCAGCGCGGTGAACTTGAGCAACAACACCAGGCCGAGGGTGACCACGGCGATCGGCCCGCTGCGTGGGTCTTTCATGATGCTCAGGGTGCGCTCACGATCGCCAAAACCACCGAGCCAGGCGTCCGCGCTGTCTGCCAGCCCGTCCAGGTGCAAACCGCCACTGAGCAACACCCAGGCCGTCAGCAACAGCGCTGCGTGCAGCAACAACGGCGCGCCCGTCAACGCGAGATTCAGTCCCCACAACAGCAGGCCGAACAGCAAGCCCACCAATGGGTAAAACAGCAGTGAGCGCCCCAGTTCCTGCGGTTGCGGCATGCCCGGCAGACGAATTGGCAGGCTGCTCAGGAACTGCAGGGCGATCCAGAACGGCAGCATGTTCAGCGCCCTTCCTTCAGCACGCCGTCGGCCGCGACCTGCAGGCTGAACAGCGCGCCATGGCCGACTTCGACATTCAGCAATTGCGCTCGGGGCAAACCGCGCGCCTGGGCCAGCAGCAGACGCATCACCCCACCGTGACTGATCAACAGCACACGCTGGCCAGCATAAGCCTGATGCAAGCGTGAGACCGCGCCGAGGACCCGTTCGGAAAAGTCGCTGACACGTTCGCCCTCTGGTGGTGTGAAGCTATAGGGATCAGCCCAGAACGCGCCCAGCCCTTCGGCATCGGTCTCCATCAACGCCGCTGCGCTCTGCCCTTCCCAGGCGCCGAAGTGCAATTCCTGCAGAGCCTTTTCCAGGCTCACTGGCACGTTGAGTGTTGCGCCGAGCTCTTGTGCAAACCGCGCACACCGTTGCAGCGGCGAACTGATCAGGCGATCCCACGGGCCCTGCTCGGCCACGGCAGCACGCATTTGCGCCCAGCCGTTTTCGGTGAGCGCATCGTCGAGGCTGCCGCGCAGGCCACCACCCAATTCGGTTTCGCCGTGGCGCAGCAGGTCCAGGTACAAGGTCATGCCGGGCGGTCCGCCACAGCGGCTTCAGCAAATGTGGCCATCTGCCCGTGCAGCGCGCAG